>ONYN01000130.1 GCA_900322085.1 uncultured Eubacteriales bacterium
GTCTATTTCGTGATGTGGCTCAACGAGCGGCGCATTGCCCGTGAATTCAACCGCAAGCTTGCCTCCCTGCAAGCCCTTAACGAGTGAACCGTTTGAAATGATGCAGTAAAAAACGAACCTTATCCGGATAAAAGATAAGGTTCGTTTTTTTGGCAATAAACATTTTATTAATTTCAGCGCAGTCCGTGTAAAAAGCTTTCCGCTTCCCACTCTGTATGCTTTTTATATCAGATGAAGTCGTTCATCATCGGAAAAACTCCGCGATAAATTTAGGGGTGTTGGGCAGCTCCCGCTGAATGGTCCGGTAAATTTCCTGTTTTACCTGTTCGGGTATACTGTCTGTCACATGCCATGTGTAGGTGCCGCTGGTCTTGTCTCCGATCGCGATGAAGCCCCGCGCGTAGCCGCCGAACGCAATTTTGGAGGCAATGGCACAGCCGCCCATGGAGTACACGCCGATGGAAACGCCGCCGATGGTGAACACGCCAAAGGCCACTCCGCCGAGGGCAAAAATGCCCGCAGATATGCCGCCGACAGACAATCCTCCGAGGGCGAAGTTGCCGATGGCCAGCAGCCCCAGCGACACAATTCCCAACGACAGCAGACCGATTGACAGCAGACCAAAGGATACCACGCCCGTTGCCATCAAACCGACAGCAAAGATGCCCTTAGCCCGACCCGCCGTGATATGCACCAGCGGTATGCCCCCTACCGTCGTCTTGCTTTTGAATTCCAGCCGGCGGAAACTTTGCCACAAGCTGCCAAGCGATGTTGTTCCGGCCGCGTTTTGTTCCTCCTCATCGGACGAATCGGTCGCTTCGGTTTCCTCGGACTCGGACTGCGAAGCCTGTGGCTCGTCCTCCTTGAGCAGATAGTCGGTGCTCACACCAAACAATTCGCTCATAGCGAGAATTTTGTCGATATCGGGTAAGGCTTGCCCGGTTTCCCATTTGGAAACGGCCTGCCGCGACACGCCTATCTTCTCCCCGAACGTCTCCTGTGAAAGTCGCTGCTTCTGTCTCAGCGCCATAATTTTTTCGCCTAATGTATGATTTGCCATCGTTCATCGCACTCCTTTTTGTTTGTGAATTTTCATTCAATCATGCTGATAGTCTTCGAAAACCTCCCCTGTATTGTACCTGACGCGGGACAAAAAATCTACCATTTCGGACTGGAAATTTGTCAACTGCCGGTTGACAAAGTAGATTTGAGAATGTTACAGTCTATTTGGACATATAACAGTACATAAGGCCCGCTTTTTTGTTGGAGGTTGTTTTTCCCGTTCATGGATTGCGGCGTTAGATGCTCTGCGATTCCAGCGTCATTTTGTCAATTTTGTGAGTCTGAAAGCGGCTGTCGTGTGTTCTAAAAGTTATAAAATAAGAAAAAATAATTCAAAAGTGGATAGCTGCCTACCATTTCATAACCAATCTGTACACATTTTAAAGACAAGTCGGTTGCTTTTTTGGAAACGGCGGGAGCGGTTTACCAAGACAAATCACTTGACCTTTACACTTGAACATGTTATAATGAGAGAAAAAATGTGTTATCCCTGATTTGGGGATTCGGTTGATAAAATCGTCACATTTTGCATTTTTAAAAAGTACAATTCCCAGCTTATCTTGGTATGAATCTGAAGAGAATACGGAGGATGACAGCATGAAAGTGGTATTGTTGGCAGGCGGAAAAGGTACAAGAATTACCGAAGAGTCTCAGTTTAAGCCCAAGCCTATGGTCGAAATCGGCGGGAAGCCCATTCTTTGGCACATTATGAAGGAATACTCTTACTACGGCTTTAATGAATTTATCATTTGTGCCGGGTACAAGCAGCATGTTATCAAGGAATGGTTTGATGACTATTTTCTTCATAACAGCGATATTACGTTTGATTTTACCCATGGTAAAAAGGAAACCATTGTTCACAATCAGCATTGCGAACCGTGGAAAGTGACGGTCGTGGATACCGGACTGGATACCATGACCGGCGGCAGAATTAAGCGCGTACAACGCTATGTCGGCAACGAGACGTTTATGATGACCTATGGAGACGGCGTGTGTGATGTGGATATCAGCGAACTGGTCAAGTATCATCGCAGCCACGGTAAGATTGCCACGCTGACCGCCGTGCAGCTCCAGCAGGACAAGGGTGTGCTGGATATCGGCGGAGATAACGCGGTGAAAGCTTTCCGCGAAAAAAACAGGGGAGACGGTTCCCCGATCAATGCGGGCTATATGGTGCTGGAACCTGAGATTTTCGATTATATCGAAGATGACCACACGGTTTTTGAGAAGGATCCCATGAACCGCCTCGCGAGAGAGAGACAACTCATGTCCTACCGTCACAAGGGATTCTGGCATTGCATGGATACTTCCCGCGAAAAGAAAATTTTAGACGATCTGGTGAAGCAGAAGCGTGCGCCCTGGATGAAGTGGGAAGATTAACAGAAATCAGCAGACAGGCGTGAGGGAGGATTTTTTATGTTGGATTTGAATTTTTACAAAGGGAAAAAGGTATTTGTGACGGGACACACGGGCTTCAAAGGCTCATGGCTGTGCAAGATACTGTCCAATGCGGGCGCCGAGGTGACGGGCTATTCGCTCAATCCCCCCACACAGCCCTCCTTGTTTGAGATTGCGGGCATTGCCGGCGACGTGCATTCTGTCATCGGTGATATCCGCGATTACGAAAAGCTGAAAGCGGCGTTTGACGAGGCGCAGCCGGAGATTGTGCTGCATTTAGCGGCGCAGCCCATTGTACGCGACAGCTACAGAAATCCCGCCTACACCTACGAAACCAACGTGATGGGCACCGTCAATATTCTCGAATGTGTGCGTAACAGTTCTTGTGTCGTGTCGTTTCTCAATGTGACGACAGACAAAGTGTACCTCAATAAGGAATGGCCATGGGGCTACCGCGAGAACGAGGAACTGGATGGCTACGATCCCTATTCCAATTCCAAATCCTGCTCCGAACTGGTGACTCACAGCTACAAAAACAGCTTTTTTGCTGACGGACGCGTGGCGATTTCCACCGCACGCGCCGGCAATGTCATCGGCGGCGGCGATTTTGCCAATGACCGCATTATCCCCGA
>ONYN01000142.1 GCA_900322085.1 uncultured Eubacteriales bacterium
AGTCAGCTCGACGCTTCCGCTTCCTGAGAAGGATTTCAAGGCCGTGGTCAAAAACGGCAGGGTCATGAAGGTCGGTATTGAGTTTTTCAATGACGCGATGGCGGCTCAGCCTCTCTACAAGCTGACGAAGGATGCATGGCGACAGTGGCTTGACAAAATTGCTGCATTCTGTGAGGAAGGTAATCGCAAGGTATATGCGGAAAACGCGCTCAATGAACTGGACGGCGCGGCTGACATCCATGCAATAGATGTGGATAATATGCTCTGTGCTGAGATCGACAATCCCGAAGATCTCGCGGTCGTTTCCGCTAAACTCAAGGAAGTGGAGCATCGCACGGTCTATATGTGCTTCTCCACCGATATCATTCATGGCGGCCATATTGCCATCATCAAAAAAGCACAACGACTGGGTAAGCTGATCATCGGTGTGCTGTCAGACGAAGCCGTTGCGGGCTACAAGCGATTCCCTCTGGTACCTGAGAGCGAACGCAGAGTGATGTTTGAGAATATAGCGGGTGTTTACAAGGTAGTGGAGCAGAAAACTCTTTCCTATAAAGAAAATCTGGAAGAGTACAAGCCGGATATTGTGGTTCACGGCGACGACTGGGTGAACGGTTTCCAAAAGCCGGTGAGGGATGAAGTCGTGTCAATACTTGCTTCTTACGGCGGCAAGCTGGTAGAATTTCCACATTCCAACGATCCCAAATATAAGGCACTGGAGGACAGAGCCAGAGCAGAAATGTCGCTGCCTGATGTGCGCCGTTCCCGCCTAAAAAAGACGCTTGCCATGAAAGGCTTGGTCACTGCGATGGAAGCACACAGCGGTATTACAGGCTTGATTGTAGAGAAAACAGCAGTCTATCAGAACGGTGGCACCCATCAGTTTGACGCCATGTGGGTCAGTTCTCTTTGCGATTCCACTGCCAAAGGCAAGCCGGATATCGAACTAGTGGATATGACCAGCCGTTTCCGCACCATTGACGATATCATGGAAGTCACCACCAAACCGATTATCTTCGACGGCGACACCGGCGGACTGACCGAGCATTTTGTTTATACCGTGCGTTCGCTCGAACGCATGGGCGTTTCGATGGTCATCATCGAGGACAAGACAGGACTTAAGAAAAATTCCCTTTTCGGTACGGAAGTGCAGCAGACGCAGGACAGCATCGAGAATTTCTGTGCCAAGATTCGCGCCGGCAAGAACGCTCAGAAAACTGCCGACTTCATGATCTGCGCACGCATTGAATCTCTGATTCTGGAGCGTGGCATGGACGACGCGCTGGAACGCGCCTTTGCCTTCGCGGGAGCAGGTGCTGACGCGATTATGATTCACAGCCGCCGTAAGGAGCCTGACGAAATTTTTGAATTTATCGAAAAGTTCCGCGCCAAGGACAAGACGACTCCCATTGTGCTGGTTCCGACCTCTTTCAATACGGTTTACGAGGAGGAATTCAAGGAACGCGGCGCTAATATTATCATCTATGCCAACCAGCTCACCCGCACCGGATTCCCCGCTATGCAGGATGCGGCAAGGACGATTCTGGAAAATCATCGTGCGAAGGAATGCGACGACAAGTGTATGTCCATCAAGGACATCATCACGCTCATTCCCGAAGAATAAGGCGGTGAAGGAATGGCAAATCAGACTATTTTCACGGCTGAAGGCAACTATCAGTCGCTCGGCCGCTGGCTGACAGACAAAAAAATTCAAACACTGCTGCTGGTGTGCGACGCGTCATTGCAATTTCTGAAAATCAAAGATTATTTTGCCGCGATTAATGAGCGATTGGGCGTGAGGGTTGTGATATTTGACAGCTTTCAACCCAATCCCCTGTATGAATCGGTGGTGGAAGGCGTGGCGCTTTTCCGTCGCGAAGGCTGTCAGGCTATTGCGGCAGTCGGCGGTGGTTCCGCGATAGATGTAGCGAAGTGTATCAAGCTCTACAGCAATATGGATGAAAGCCAAAACTATCTGGAACAGACCATCATACCGAACGACGTGCCGCTGCTGGCCATGCCCACCACGGCGGGTACGGGCAGCGAGGCCACGCGCTACGCGGTGATCTATTACAACGGCGTCAAGCAGTCGGTCACGCACGAAAGCTGCATTCCGTCGGCGGTGCTCATGGACAGCAGCGTATTGAAAACATTGCCGGTTTACCAAAAGAAAAGCACCATGCTGGACGCGCTGTGTCACGCGCTGGAGTCATTCTGGTCGGTAAACAGCACCGATGAAAGCAAGGAATATTCGCGCGATGCCATGCAATTGATATTGGCGCATCGGGACGGCTATCTTTTGGGCGAACCGACAGCGTGTGAAGCAATGCTGTGGGCGGCGAATCTCGCCGGCAAGGCGATCAATATCACCCAGACCACGGCGGGACACGCGATGTGCTACAAACTGACAAGTTTGTACGACATTGCCCACGGGCACGCCGCCGCCCTCTGTGACCGTGCACTGTTTCCGTGGATGCTGCAACATACGGATAAGTGCGTGGATAAGCGTGGCGAGGCCTACCTTGCCCGCACTTTCGGCGAAATCGCGGAGGCAATGGACTGCGATACAGCGGAAAAGGCGTGCGAGAAATTCCGCGCCTTCGTGGACGCGCTGGAACTGTCCGTTCCGGTGGCGCATGACGGGGATTTTGCCGTGTTAAAAAGTTCGGTCAATCCCACGCGCTTGAGAAATCACCCTGTCGCATTGGACGGAGAAGCAATTGACAAACTGTACCATCAAATAGTAGGAGAGAATGTATGAAAGTCGAAACATTAACGCAAATCATCGGCGCGGATTTTTACACCGGCGTGCCGGACAGCCAGCTTAAGGCACTGTGCAATTATCTGATGAACACCTACGGTATCGACCCGCAGCACCACATCATTGCCGCCAATGAGGGCAACTGTACGGCACTGGCAGCGGGGTATCATCTGGCTACGGGAAAAGTGCCTGTCGTTTATATGCAGAACAGTGGCGAGGGGAACATCATCAATCCCGTCGCGTCGCTGCTCAACGATAAGGTGTACGCTATTCCGACGGTGTTTATCGTGGGTTGGCGCGGACAGCCCGGCACGCATGACGAACCGCAGCATATCTATCAGGGTGAGGTTACGGTCAGACTGCTGGAGGATATGGACATCAAGACGTTCGTTATTACAAAGGATACCACTGATCAAGAGGTTATCGACGCCATGAAGGATTTCCTTGAAATTCTCGCGCGCGGTAAGGACGTTGCTTTTGTCATAGGTAAGAACGCGCTTACCTATGACGGTAAGGTGACATACAAAAACAACAATCAGATGGTGCGTGAAGACATTATTCGCCACATTGTTGCGGTGAGTGTGGAAGACCCAATTGTCAGCACGACTGGCAAAGCCAGCCGTGAACTGTTTGAAATCCGTGAAGCAAACGGACAGGGGCATCAATACGACTTTCTGACTGTCGGTTCGATGGGACATTCTTCTTCCATCGCGTTGGGCGTGGCGCTGCAGAAGCCAAATGTCCGCGTGTGGTGCGTGGATGGCGACGGCGCAGTGCTAATGCACATGGGCGCCATGGCCGTGCTGGGGGCAAACGCTCCGGAAAATCTGATTCACGTGGTTATCAACAATGGCGCACATGAAACCGTGGGCGGCATGCCCACGGTTGCAGCAAAAATCGACCTTGTGACGATTGCCAAGGCCTGCGGCTATCCTTACGCTGTTAGGGTGGATAATTTTGCTGATCTCGACAGGGAATTGGAAACGGCAAAAAATCGGAATATGTTGTCCTTGATTGAGGTCAAATGCTCCATAGGCGCGCGTGAGGATCTCGGTAGACCTACCACCACCGCCTTGGAAAACAAGCAGAATTTTATGGAATATTTGAAGAGTGTCTGAAAATGTTCCAGTAGTATGAGATGCCGGAGGAAAGCGTAATGACCTGTCAGACTGATACCACAAGAGAACTTCAAAATGAAGTATTGCAAATATTACAATATGTTGACCATATTTGTCGCCGGGAATCTTTGACGTATTATTTGGCATACGGAACACTGCTTGGAGCTGTTAGACATAAAGGTTTTATCCCATGGGACGATGATATAGATTTATGGATGCCAAGAAACGACTATATGAAGTTGTTGGATTTTTTACACCGTAATCAAGAAAATAGATTTATACTCAGTGCTGGAAAATATAAGCCAAAAGGTGATAGACCTGAACAGCTTCAAATGAGAGTAATCGACACAAAAATAAAAATTCAACGTTCATTTTCTGCAGGGGAAATAATAGAATGCTATCCTTGGATAGATATTTTTGCTCTTGATGTTTACCCTATGAATAAAAAGCATTCATATTTAAATACATTTAAAAGAGAATTATTTGTATATAAAATAGCTAGAGCAAAAAATTATCTAATAAAGGAAAGATCTCTACTTGGAATGATGAATTATGTAATTTATTATTTACATAATCATTTTGGATTGTTTAAAAGAGTTCTTAATGAAGAAAAACACATTGAAAAGGCGCTAAAAGCAATCACAAAATACGACAGTCAGGATGTATCAGAGAATTATAGTGTATTCTGCTATGCGGCTGTATACTTGTCCACGCTTGATAAATGTTTGTTTGAAAGAGAGTGGTTTGGTAAAGCAAAAGAATTAGAATTTGAGAATATTAAATTTTTTGTACCTTCTGATTATGATGCTATTCTTAAAAAGATTTATAACGACTATATGAAACTGCCTCCAAAAGATCAACGTGTCAATACGCATCATGCAAAACTAATTTATCAGGAGAAGCAAATTCAAACTGATTGACCAAGATAAGAAAATAATGTTATCGTAACTATTCAGTCCCCTCCTGTTTTTAAATGATACGCTCCAATTTATCTCAAATTTTTGAATTGATATATATAAAATAAGGAACTATGCAGAAATAATTGATACATTTCACTTGCCAAAGCACGCAAGCATACTGTAATTTCAGGCAGAAAAAGACTGATTAAATTCTGCATAGTTCCTAAGCTTATTTTAAATCGTTATTTTTTTAATCATTCAGAAGCGCAAAAGTGTTTATTGTGCCTTTCAGGGGGACTGAATAGTTACATGTTATCAACATTTGATATACATTTGTGATGGTAGCACATCTGAATTGCAATGAATGGTAGTTGTACCGAAATAGGTTGGGACTGGAGGAATTTGAAGGGAAGCGACTACAGGTTGTGATAAAATACACCAAATTGTGACAGGCGTACCTTCTTTATATTGTGTGGCAAGGTAAGATTTCCACTCATCAATGTTTGTTGCATAATTACCTAAGTTCATACTGACAGCTTTTAACGCAGCGACACCAGTATTATACGAAAATGTATTTGGCGGAAAATGACTGGCATACAGTGTTCCTTGTCCTTTTGTGGCAATTTGATCCAGTATTGTTGAGAAATAGTTGCCGTTGTAAAGTGTCCAGAATTCCTGACCAGTCAATTGATATTTGAAAATTTTTCTTACAATTTGCTGATTATGAAAATCAATGTAATCCGCGATTTCTCCAATTTTTCTGAGAGGCTCAGAGCCGATGCAGATATTAACCACAGGTGTTTCTATATTAAACGGAGAACGACAATAAATAGGCAATGTGAAGTTTTCGCCATCGATTAAACCACAGAAGTTATTTTCTGAAATGTGAATTTCGTTGTTTGTGTTGATTTGAGAAATATTTCCGTAGACACGGAAATCTATTAAATATCCTTTGGAACTTGTAAATGTCATAGGCAATGTTCCAGTGAATTCTTTGGGTTCAGTAATACGAACCCAATACTGCTCTGATCTTGATATCGGTTTGGGCAAATCTCCTACCGGCATTCCGCAGGCCTTCGCCATATACATCTCCTTGCGGCTCACAGGCTTGGAGAGTTTCACATCCATTCCGCACAGATAGGCGAGGTACAGCTCGGGACGGGATAGAGGCTCAGCAGGCAGAGGTACGTTCATTCCGCACAGTTTCGCATAGTAATACTCCAATCGGGATGCCGGATATGGAAGTTCCCAATTCTCTCCGCAGAGCTTCGCTAAATAAATTTCTTCTCTTGAGGCAGGTGTCATATAGTAACACTCCTTTTTATATAATATTATTTTGTTAATTTCATATATGATCTAATGAAGCTTAATATCAAATATGAGATTTAACGCTAATATTATATCATATAATGATCAAAATGTAAATACGCAACTTTTTGGGATTTTACTAAGTGTAAAGATAATATTTATTACTATATTATTCAATTTATCTAATATTTATTAATTTTATGTAATATGTTAAGATAATAGTACTTTTGATGTAACAGATAATTTGTTTTTGATCATAAATATATTATTTATGACTTTAAATAATGATTTTAACGATATTTATTGCGTTATTGTTCAAATAAAAAGCATCACTTGTCATACAACATCAGTAATCATATTAAACCATAAATGAACATAAAAGCGGCGCATTCGTGAAAATGCACAAAATAAAGTTAAGCAACCATACCAAAAAGATCAAACTTCTTCTCACCATTTTTGATAAAGTTAAAAATAAATGAAAGTGAAAACCAGACAGTATCCAATATCAAATAAAGTCTTCCTTTGATTCGGTGCTTCGTGGGCTCATGAATGAAAAGACATAATATTCACCCTACTATACTGTTTTAGAATAAAAAAGTGTTTAGATATTGTCTTTTCCTGCACGATGTTATATAATAACAGAGGAATCTATATATGGTGGAGGGAATTGCATGGGGATTTATTTAAATGATCCAACAGCATACGGATTGTTTAGGGAGGACTTTTCACTCACATACTATGTGGATAAATCTGATATCATCAGGGGCTTAATTCCGATATTAGAATTGAGAAATGATTTGCCGAAAAGGAACAAAGGTACATCCGGCAAAAGTCCGAAATATGTCTGCATTACCAGACCGCGCCGATTCGGCAAAAGCGTGATGGCAAATATGATTGCCGCTTTTTTCGGCAAGGGAATAAACAGTAGTGAGATATTTGATCATCTAAAGGTTTCTCAATACCCTTGGTATCGTGAGCATTTGAATAATCACAATGTCATTCATATATATTTTAATGAAACACCGAGGAATTGTCACTCATATGAGCAATATATTGCAAGAATTGAAAACAAATTGTTAGACGATTTAGTTGATGCTTATCCTAACGCCAAAATCACTCAAAATGACACTGTGTGGGACGCATTGACAAGCATATATAGCCGTTACCATGGGGAAAAGTTTATCTTTGTTTTTGACGAGTGGGATTATATTTTCCACCAGAGCTTTGCAACTGATGATGACAAGAAAGCGTTTAGCAACTTCCTTAATGCACTGCTCAAGGATAAGGCTTATGTGGAAATGGCATATATCACGGGGGTTCTTCCGATTGCCAAGTATTCCAGTGGATCGGAGTTGAATATGTTCTTTGAATTCACAATGGCTTCCATGAAGGAGTTCAGTGAATATTTTGGCTTTACCGATGAGGAAGTAGACGAGCTATACCAACGGTATTTGGAGCAAAACGAGAGCCCCTCCATTTCACGCGATGATTTGACTTTGTGGTATGACGGCTATCAGACGATTTCGGGCAGAAAGTTGTATAATCCAAGATCAATTGTCGGCGCACTCACATACAATCATCTTGGCAGCTTTTGGACGAGTTCAGGTCCTTACGATGAGATTTATTATTATGTAAAAAATGATATTAACGACATAAAGAACGATATTGCTGTGATGATGACCGGTGAATCCATTCTTGCCAATGTACAGGAATACGCTTCTACCTCTATGGAATTGAAAACAAAAGATGAGATTTATTCCGCTATGGTGGTTTATGGATTCCTGAGTTATTTTAATGGCTGTGTTTTCATTCCGAATAAAGAGTTGATGGATCAGTTTGCCAACATGGTCAGGCAAAAGTCTGACTTCGGTTAAATGTACCGACTGGCTGTTGAGTCCGGCAGAATGCTGCTTGCCACAAAGAACGGCGATATCGACACGATGACCGAGATTCTGGAACGTGCGCATAATACGGAAAGCCCTTTGATAAGGTACAGCAGTGAGGCAGAACTATCCAAGCTGATTACATTTGTCTATTTGCAAGCAAGAGAGTTTTACGATATCCGATTGGAGGAACACGCCGGAACAGGGTGTGTAGATTACATTTTCTATCCGTTCAGGAAGGAAGATGACGGTATTATCATCGAATTGAAAGTAGACGATACTGCCGAATCCGCGATCGGACAAATCAAGGATAGAAATTATGCCCTCAATTTTGAAGGCAAGCTGGGCGAACAAAGAAAATGCACCGGCAGAATATTAGCGGTCGGGATTGCCTACAACAGAAAAGACCCTAACAAGAAGCATGAATGCAAAGTGGAAGTATTGCG
>ONYN01000025.1 GCA_900322085.1 uncultured Eubacteriales bacterium
TATTAAGGCATACAATCCCAAGAGCCTGTGTATTCAGTATGACGATCTCAAAGCGATAAAAGGCGATAAGCTGAAATCGCTTGTTTCCGGATTGGAAGTCATTTATATTTTCCATAATCAGATTGACGCTCGCGGCGATAAAGTACCGACCGAGGACGAGGTCTTTAATGCCTGCGAGGAAGCAGTTGACGAAATCGCTTATATGATAAGACATCTGACAGGCTCGAATGTTACTCACTTTCTGGTAACGTCCGATCACGGCTTTATCTATAAGCGGGACGAGCTGCAAGGAAGTAATAAGATTTGCGACATTTCATCCCAATCTTCCTTTATGGGAAAGAGATATGCTGTGAGCGATGCTGCGCTTTCTATGGACGGCGTCAGCAGTGTTCAGCTCGGAAGTGTCCACAATAACAATGACGCAAGGAATGTTTCCTTCCCGATCAGTGCGGATATTTTCATGACGCAGGGCGGCGGTCTGAACTTTGTTCATGGCGGTTGCTCTCCGCAGGAAATGATTATCCCGCTGATAGACGTCAAGACCGAGAAATCCAAGGTGGAGGTAACATTCGCAAAAATCTCCATGAGTACGAATATAAGCAAGATCACCAATCTCAGCGTAAACCTTGAATTTTTCCAAAGGCAGCCGGTTTCTGATGTGGTCAAGCCTGCAACATATCATATCTACTTTGAAGCCGAAGACGGAGAGAGAATATCAAACGAAAATCTCTTCCACGCTGACAGCACAGAGAGTAATCCATTGAACACCAAAGCCAAGCTCCGGTTCTCCTTAAAGAACCGGATATACAGCAATAAGGATAAGTATTATCTTATCATCGTGGACAAAGAGCATAATAATGTGATTGCAAAAATCCCGTTCACCATTGATATTGCTATGGCAAATGACTTTGGGTTTTAATGGAGAAATTGGAGATAGTTAAATGGAAGATTCTATATTCTATGAAGAGAATGCAAGAGATACACTATATCGCAAACTCAGGTCTAATTTTGACGGAAAGATCGTAAGAAAAGACCTTACCAAGCGTATCAAAGAAGGAGCGAATGTTCCTGTCTATGTCCTCGAATTTCTCTTAGGACAGTATTGCAGCAGTGATGATGAAGAAATCGTCAGGGACGGCGTAGAAACCGTCAAAAGAATTCTATCGGAAAACTATGTCCGTCCTGACGAATCCGAAAAAGTGCTGTCTAAGCTGAGGCAGAGAGGTTCCATGAGTATCATTGACAGGGTGACTGTCACGCTGAACCTGAAAACAGACAGCTATGAAGCGTTGTTTTCCAATCTCGGTCTTGGCAGTGTCCCGATTTCGGAAAACTATCCGCAAAAATATGACCGCCTTCTCTGCGGCGGTATCTGGTGTATTATTCAACTTGATTATAACAGCAGTGACGCTCTCGCAGATGCCATTATGGGGGCAGGAAAGGGCAGAAAAAGCTCTCCGTTGATTACCATCAGCAAGCTGACGCCTATTCAGATGCCTTATGTGGATATGGACGAGCTGAAAAGAGGTAGAAAAGCCTTTACCAAAGATGAATGGATCAATATTCTTCTCCGTTCCATCGGTATGGAGCCGGATACTCTGTCTGACAGAGAAAAGTGGCTGCTTCTTGCGAGAATGATACCGCTTGTAGAGAATAATTTTAATCTCTGCGAGCTTGGACCGCGCTCCACTGGTAAGTCACACGTTTACAAGGAAATTTCTCCGAACAGCATTCTTGTTTCGGGCGGACAAACAACGGTCGCAAACCTGTTCTATAATATGGGCAGGCGCACGGTCGGACTTGTCGGACTTTGGGATTGCGTAGCCTTTGACGAGGTTGCCGGCATTAAGTTCAAAGACAAAGACGGCGTTCAGATTATGAAAGATTATATGGCTTCGGGGTCTTTTGCCAGAGGTAAAGAAGAAATCGGGGCTTCTGCCTCTATGGTTTTTGTGGGCAATATCAATCAGAGTGTGGATGTCCTGCTGAAAACATCAAGCCTGTTTGATCCTTTTCCTTCCGAAATGGGTACGGATACGGCATTCCTTGACCGTATGCACTGCTATATTCCGGGATGGGAGATACCCAAATTCAGACCGGAGCATTTTACGGACGACTACGGTTTTATAACAGACTATCTCGCTGAGTTTATCAGAGAACTTCGCAAGGAGCAGTATGGTGATGCTCTGGACAAATATTTCAGGCTCGGCAAAAACCTCAATCAAAGAGATACCATTGCCGTCAGAAAAATGGTCGGCGGTCTTGTTAAGCTGATTTATCCTGACGGTGAATATTCAAAAGAAGAAATAGAAGAAATCATACGCTTTGCTCTTGAAATGCGCCGCAGAGTAAAGGAACAACTCAAAAAACTCGGCGGAATGGAGTTTTACGATGTAAACTTCTCTTATATTGACAACGATACATTTGAAGAACATTACGTTTCCGTTCCGGAGCAGGGCGGTGGCAAGTTGATTCCAGAAGGTATCTGTAATCCGGGTCAGGTATATACCGTATCAAGAGGCAAGACAGGAATGCTGGGTGTATTCAGACTTGAATCGCAGGTTCTTCCGGGTAATGGAAAGTTTGAGAAAACGGGTCTTGGCAGCGACCGTGAAGCAAAAGAAGCGGTGGCAACGGCATATAACTTCCTGAAAGCCAACGGCAAACGCATCAGTGGAGCGATAGATATTTCCTCTAAGAACTACATCATCAATTATCAGGACTTGCAAGGAATCGGAATGACGTCCACTCTTGCGGTATCTACGCTGATTGCAATATGCTCTATTGCTTTGGGCAAGCCTGCGCTTCCTTCCTTGGCGGTTCTCGGTGAAATCAGCATAAGCGGTTCGCTTATCAAAGCAGAGGACTTGGCAAATTCGCTTCAGGTTTGTCTTGACAGCGGTGCAAAAAAGGTATTGCTGCCAATCACATCGGCAGCCGATCTTGGTGTAGTTCCTCCTGAACTGATAGGCAATTTCAGCATCATCTTCTATCAAAGCGCGGAAGATGCTGTATTTAAGGCATTGGGTGTGGAGTGAAAAGATAGTAGGAGGTACAAATTCATTTGAACAAAATCAATTGTATTTATCCATTTTCAGAGAGAGTAAGAGAATTGACAATTAAGTTTGACAAAGCCTCTTCAGATAAAAATACAACAGAGCTTGAAAACTTACTTGATTTTGCAGAAAGTATTATTGAAACAGAGGATGCTGCTTCACAGGCAGTAATCTATTATTCAATGGGAACAGTATTAGGTGACTTCCCGAATCTGTATAATTTATCGTTGGATGAATCTACCAAAAAAGTATTGTTTTACTATAGAAAAAGCATAAAACTAATTGAAGGCGTAGATTTTACTGACGAGAAGCTTTTGCCGTACGTTCTTGCTTTTAAAAGTGGGTTGTATACAAACTACGGAAATGCTTTAGATAATTGTGGACGAAAAGTCGCATCCATAGAACAATACAAAAAGGCTTTATCCATTGATCCACATTTTGGTATGGCTCATGGTAACTTAGGAAAGGCTTACCAACATTATGGACAACTTGAATATGACACACTTCGCAGAGATTATTTTCACTATTTTGCATACCATCATCTACAAATGGGAGTAATAGATTGTAATCCCAATACTTATGAAACGGCAAAAAAGAACTTTGAATTATTAATTTCAAAGTATTGCGATGAGTATATTGAAGCTGTACTCAAACCTGATTTACAAATCCCAAAAAAGGAATATGAGGACAGCGATGAATTATATTATAGAATTTGGTGCCTAAGGAATGGTTTGTTTTTAAATACGCTAAATGATTTACCAATAACGGAGTTGTATTTTGCAAATGACGATATTCAGTTACCAGATATGATAGTTGATATAGGCGCAAAACCGGTCTTTCATGGTATTTTCGGTCAGCTAAAGCAAGAATACATCTATGCTCGATTTATGTATTTTGAATCGTTATGCGTTCAATCTCAACCATATTATGCGGATAGAGAAACATATATTATAGCTTGCCCTGATTTTTCCCAATATTCAATTAAATTAGAAAAAATGAAGACAGCCTTCAAGACTCTTTATGGGCTATTTGATAAAATTGCTTATTTTTTAGCTAACTATTTTGATTTGGGAATTAAGGAAAAAGATATTAATTTTCGAATCATCTGGCAATCATCCGCAGGACATGGCAAAAATGTGTACCAGTTTAAAAATACATTAAATCCGCGAAGCAATTTTCCTTTAGCCTCATTATATTGGATTAGCAATGATTTTTATTTTGATAATAACAATTCGACATCAAATCCCGAATTGAAGAGAATTAAAGATATTAGAGATTCTTTAGAACATAAATATGTAAAAATATGTGATTTTGTGTCTGATGAAA
>ONYN01000062.1 GCA_900322085.1 uncultured Eubacteriales bacterium
TCAGAATATTGCTGATTTCCTCAGGTTTTCTGTTCATTCGCCTATCACTTTCCTTACGTTTTTCAGCTTGGTTCTCAGGCTCCCGTCAATGCGCAGCCCTTCAATGTCCACTGTCACACCGCCCAGCAATCCGGAATCGATCCGCCAGCGGATATTGAGCCTGCGTCCGCTTAAGTTTTCCAGCTTTGCCGTGAGACGCCGCCTCTGGTCGCCGGTGAGTTCCACCGCGCTCACAACCTCCGCGCGGGCAAGTCCGGCGCTCTCGTTGTAAAGCCTTTCATATTCCTCAACGGATTCACTCAGCAGCCCCGCGCATCCCTGCTCACACATCAGCGAGAGGAAGGACATCGTAAATTCCGACAGCGTGCCTTCAAAAGCCTGTCGGAGACTGCCTAAACGCTCGACGCGCGGTATGGCCGGAGCCGCCAGAAACGCCGCGTATTCCGGAGCGCCTTCAAAAACGCTCTCGATGAACCTGAGCTCTTCCAGAGTTTCCTTTTCGCTGCGGGTTTCCCTTGCCAGTGAAAACAGGGCAGCGGCATATTCCTTACTCGTCGCCCTCATATTATTCACCTATTTCAGAAATGAATGAATTGATCAGATCGCTGTGATCCTCTGCGTTGATCTCGCGGTCGAGTATCTTGCCGGCAAGAATCACCGAAACGTCGGCGATCTGGGTCTTGATATCGTCCTCTGCTCTGCGTCGCTCGGCTTCCGCCTCCGCTCTGGCGCGGCTGATCATGCGGTCGGCCTTCTCGCGGGTCTCGCCCAGAATGGCGCTGCTCTGACGGTTGGCGCTCTCTACGGCGCTGCTCACTATGCCGGCAGCCTGCGTGTCGGCATCCGCCATTTTTTCATTCCATTCGGCCTGTGCCTTAAGCGCTTCGCTCCTGGCGGCGTCCGCCTCCCTGTACCGCGCGTCTATCGCGGCCTGACGGTCGGCAAGCACCTTTTTGACAGGCTTGTACAGGAATTTTTTCAGCATGAGATAGAGCAGCAGCAGATTGCAGAGTGATATGACGATATGCCAGATATTGATTGAAATGATATCCAATGACTGCATGATTCGTCACCTCTGACCGTCTCAGCGACCGATTGTTTCCATCAGAATGGATACAAAAATTCTGGGTGCGACAAAGATAAGCAGAATCGCGATAACCAGAGCGTAAAGACCTGTGGTTTCGGCAACAGCGCAGCCCATGAGCATGGTCGAAGTGACGTCACTCTTTGATTCGGGCTGACGGCCGATGGCTTCGCATGCGGCGGCAACGGCGTTGCCTTCACCGATACCGGGGCCGATACCCGCGATCATAGCAGCTCCCGCGCCGAGTGCGCAGCATCCGAGAATAATACCGATTGCAAGTTCCAACATGTTAAATTACCTCCAAGTTTTTGATTGATGTTTTTTTGCTTGCTTTTTTTGCTTTTTGCTTCTGTCTTTTGAAATATTCCTCTGCGGGGAAGCCGCCCGCAACATACAGCATTGTCAGCATGGCAAAGATAAACGCCTGCAAACATCCGCTGAATATGTCAAAGTAAACTGAAAATACCGCGGGGAGTCCTATGCGGAAAAGCGGTATTTGTCCCAAAAATCCGGGGAGCCATCCCAGAACGAGCCTTGAAAGCCCTTGAAGCGCCACTGCCAGCAGCGCGGAAATGACCGTGCCGGACAGAATATTGCCATAGTGACGGAACGCCATTGAGACCGGGGTCGCAAATTCGCTTATCACATTGAGCGGCGCAAGGAACGGCACCGGCTCGGCAAAGCTCTTTAAGTAATGCAGTGGGCCGCATTTCATCTTGTAATAGGTGATGAGTATAAATACCAGGATCGCCCATCCGGCGGTAACATTGAGGTCGGAAGTCGGCGGGAAAAGACCCGTGAGCGACAGCAGGCTCGAAAATGCCGACAGTCCCAGCACTGCTCCGATGAACGGCGCAAAGTCCTCGAAGTAATCGCCCATGTTGCCCTTGACCAGCTTTTCGGTCTGTTCAACGATCCACTCCGCGAGATGCTGGCGCTTCTTGTCGGGAATCGACTTCAGCCCGCGCGTCAGATACAGGCATACGAACAGAAGTGAAATCATCACCAGCCACTGATTGACCTGCGTTTCAGTGATGGGCAACCCCCCGAGCGGAAACGGCAACGTAAAGAAAATATGCGCCCCTGTAATTTCCACCCCTTCGGCGGCGGGAATAAGCAATATTTTCAACGCCGCGCCCACCGCTATCGGCAATATCATGCCAAGTATCAGCAGTGCGTCGATCACCCTTGGATCATTTTTTAATTTTTCCATTTTGTTGCTTTAACACACCTTTCTGTTTAGGTAGAAGGTAAGAGAAAGGACTTCATTTCTTTTCCAAACAGTGAATTTCCTACCAATTATCTTCTACTTAATTACCTACTACCTTCTACTTGCCTTCACCCTTGATCAACGGTCTTACCATAATGCCTATTCTCGGGAAGAAGAGGGGAATGATGACGGCGTATATATTGAAACAGGGCAGCACAACGCCCAGAACCACCACGCCAAGCTGCATAAGCAGTCTCAGACGCTGCGACAGCTTCATCAGGTCGGAGGCGGATTTCTGCTCTCTTCCGAGCGCCTTCTGCACGGTCACACCCATCAGCAAGAAATTCCCGGCGGCTGTGGCAGCTCCCAGAGCATTGCCCAGCAACACCGTGTAATCCCAGTGTCTCGTCACCAGGAAGGCCGCCTGAAGCAGCAGGCTCAGGATTCCGGTAACGGACGCGATATAAAGACTTTCCTTTTTAACGGTAGCGTCGATATTTTTGAACCAGTTAATCAATGCACAATCTCCTTTCCCCTTGTCTGATAAAACTATTTTATAACACAATTTCGATTCATTCAATAGACACCGCAGATAAAATTAACCGAATTTCAGACACGGCGGCGAAAATGTCTGATTTTCGCCGAAGATCAGTATGATCAGTACGATTAAATACCATCAGTATGAATTCCACGGCCATTTCACAGCTGTGATTTGAGTATTTTGGCTATTTCGTCGGCGGTGTCCGCCTTGAGCTTGAATATCCTGCGGAATTCCTTCGCCTTTTTCTCATCCATGCCACATTCCAGCCATTCGATAATAACGCCGAAAAAGAGGCACTTGTAATACCCCACTATGAGCGATTTGTTGCGGTCGATCAAAGCCCGGTCGACATCGCCCTCCACCGCAAGCGCGTCTATATAATTTGAGATGAAATATTCGCCCGTCTGCATAAGATAACGCTCGAATACATCGCGGCTGACCGAACGGTAAATGTGCATGATGGCCCGTCTGCGGTTGGACGCAAATTCCTCCAGCGCATCGAAGCACTCGACGATAGAATTCACCGATGAATATTTTTGAATAACAGCATCGGACTCTTCCCTGATGATTTCCTCCAGCAGCGCCGGGAGGTCCTGATAGTGATAATAGAAAGAATTTCGGTTGATGCCACATTCCTCTACAATATTTTTTACAGTGATCTCGCTGAACTGCCGCTCCTCCAACAGCCTGATAAACGTCGTTTTAATTGCCTCTCTTGTAAAATTCGCCATATCGGTTGCGATGCTCCTTTCCGGATGAAAAAAAGCAATTAAAGGTATTATACAGATTTACCTTACAATTTTCAATAGAGTTAATGTAAAAAATTTTGCATTTATGCCATTTCATAAAAAAAACACAGAGCCCAATCGCCTGACCGGGTCTGTGCTTTTTATAAATTATCAAATATTCGCTTATTTGCCTTGCGTATCCTCTATTGAGTCGGTGCGGTAGATGAATTTGACCTTGCCGCTTTCGTCAGCCGGCAAACCTGTATAGCTTCTGTAAGCCTCCGATACGTCCCTGAGCGCCTTGAATCTGGCTTTCAGCCCCGCAATATCGCCGTTGGCCATCTCACTGAGCTTATCCAGACTGCCGCCTTGCAGTTGCTTCATGCCATCGGAAAGCTGCATTGCTCCGTTGTTAAGTGCCGTAACTCCGTCTGTGAGCGCTCCGGAATTGTCCCTCACACGGTCAAGTCCGTCGCTGAGCTGCTGCGCGCCCGACTGCAAATCAGCGGTCCCGTCATACAGCGCCTTCACTCCGTTGGTGTACGAGATGATTCCCTGATAGAATTCGTTGTAAGCATTGAGCTGCTCGATTGCCGCAGCTATGCTCTTTTGTCCGTCCTTTGCCTTGGGCAGCCTGTCGGCAAGCACCTTGTTTATCTCAGAATCGACTGTTGCCTTAATCTCAGCCTGCCTGTCAGGATCTGCCATCTCTCTCTCGATGATCTGCTGCTTCTGGCTATCCACATTGTTGGCAATTTCAAGCTGAACATCTTCTGACTGCATTTTCTCAGAGGTCATTGCATCGACATTTCCGTCAATTGCCGCTTTTGTCTCTTCGTCCGCAGCTTCGTACTGCTCCGCCGTCATTTCCATGCTTCCAAGCACGCCTTCAAGCACCTGCCCGCGAACCTGCTGACGAACGCCCTCCGTAACCTGCTGCTCAATGGCTTCGCTGTTGCTGTCCACCTGTGCCGCAATTCCCTCACGATACTTGCTTTCCACCTGCACCGTCACATCAGGCCGTGCCTGCTCCGCAAGGGCTCTTACGCTCTCCTCGCTAAGACCGCTGTAAATGCCGTTGAGCACCTGGGCATAGTTTTCCCTGGTCATTGCCGGACAGTTAATTCCAGCCGCCTGAATCTGCTTCTGTGTGGTGGAAAGCAGCGTGTCAAATACCTTCGCCGCGCCGCCCTGCAAATCGGCATTCTTGCTGCAAAGAAGCTGCAAGGTCTGGCGGACGGTATTCACCCCGCCGCTCACCTGCTCACCGCCGCTGGCAAGCTGATTGATGCCCGAAATAAGCATTCCGGATCTCTCAAGCAGTTGGCTTGTGCCGTCATACAGAGCGGACGAACCGTCCACAAGCCGGGTAATTCCCGAGCTGAGAGCGTCAAGAGACAGGTCGGAATCGCCGTTTTGGGCTTTCTTTTGCTCGGCGTCCTCTGCAGCCTCGTTGAAAATATCGTTCGTCACCATAGTCAGTGTTGTTGTGAGGGAAAAATTCTTTGCGTCGGCTGTTATCTCTATGCTGTCTGGAAATTCTACCGTATCCCTGCTTATATTGAGACTGTCCTGCATTCCCGGCAGTGCAAAGCCTATGACGATGCTTCTCGTGCCGTCGTTTATGACCTTGCCGTTGGAAACCTCAATGTTGGAAAACACATCGTCATCCAGCACCGCCCCAGTCACAACGGTAAACGGTACATAAATATCGGTGTCTCTGCCGTCGATAGAAACGGTTTGCTTCTGATGATTGGTGTAGTCAAACCGAATGGTCACTTTGCCGCTCTTGCCGGCTATTTCATCCGCGGAAACCGCCTTGCCGTCGAGCATGTAGCTCAGCTTGACGTCTACCGGCAGATGGGATGCCTCGGTCAGGTCTCCGCTCTGTGCGTCCCATGAGTAGGAATGATCCGAGTCAATGGTGTATCCGCCGCTGCCGTCGTCGCTCATCTCGGCAATGCTTCTGTCCTTCTGCGAATTTTTGAGCCAGTCGCTGACGATCACCTTCTGGGGAGTTCCGTTGGCGTCGGCTATGACATAGACCGTTTCGTCCTTCTCCTCGGACTGCTCACTCTCGGCCTTCACCTGCTGCGACGATTCCACCGGCGTCGCTGCTCTGTGCGAAAGCGCCGAATTCACGCCGGCTCCCGCCGCCGCCGAAAGTACCAGCGCCGCTGCCAGCGCGATGGCGATTGTCCTTTTTGACAAATGGCACGCCTTGTCTTTCATTTCATTCAATGATGATTTTATTGTTTTCATAAAGCCTCTTCCTTTCATATAATCAAATCCGGCCTTCTGCCTATACGCATTGTCTCATACCCGCCGTGGTCTTGCAGATCAGTCTGTCAAACACCATGAAAAGTGACGGAAGTACAAGTATTACGGAGAACATGCTAATCAACGCGCCTCTTGCCATCAGCATGCAAAGCGAACCGATGATATCCACATCGGAATACATGGCCACTCCGAAGGTCGCGGCAAAGAATCCCAGTGCGCTCACGGCAATCGACCCTATGCTCGTGCCGAGCGCGGTCCGGATGGCGGTCTTTTTGTCCGCGCCGCTCATTCGCTCCTGCTTGTAGCGGGAGGTCATCAATATGGCGTAATCCACCGTAGCGCCAAGCTGAATGGTGCTGATGCATATTGGCGCTATGAAGGGCATCTGAGTGCCTGTATAATACGGAATTCCGAGATTGATAAATATGGCGAATTCTATCACCGCCACCAGGATGAACGGCAGCGTCGCGCTTTTCAGCACAATGGCAATGATAACAAATATTGCTATAATGGAAATCGTGTCAACCACCTGAAAATCCCTGTCGGTGATGGTGATAAGATCCTTGGTGCATGGCGCTTCGCCGATCAGCATGGCGTTTTTATCGTACTTTTTGATAATGGAATTGATTTCGTCAATCTGAGCGTTGACATCATCGGTAGCAACCTTATATTCCGATATTACCAGCATCAGCTGATATCTGTCGCTCTTGAGAATATCGCGCAGCGAATCGGGAATGACCGCTTCCGGAATCCGGCTGCCAATGAGCGAATCGAGACCGAGCGCATTTTTGACCCCTTTGACCTGCTTGATCTCGTCAGTCATGCTTCTCGCATCGTCCTCAGGCAGATTTGCGTCCGCAAGAATCATGTGAGTGGAGGACATGTTAAATTCATCCTGTAGTTGATTGGTGGCAATGACGTACTCCATATCCTCAGGCAGTGTCGCACCCAGGTCGTAATAGACCTCGGCGTTGCTCTGTCCGTAAAAGGCGGGAACCGCAACAACCGCAAATAACACGATAAAGAGCGGAAATACCTTCAATATGCCTGCGGCAATACCGTCGGTTTTCGGCATTAACGGCTTGTGACGCGTTTTTTCAATGAGCTTATCCAAAACAAGTATCATGGAAGGAAGCGTTGTAACGCAGCCGATCACGCCAAACACTACCCCCTTTGCCATTACAATGCCCAAATCAAGTCCAAGCGTAAAGGTCATAAAGCAAAGCGCCAAAAAGCCCGCGATAGTGGTAATCGAACTGCCGACCACCGATGTGAGGGTCGCGTTGATGGCGTGTGCCATCGCCTCGTCATTGCTGCCGGGAAGTCTGCGCTTCTGTTCGCTGTAGCTGTTCCAGAGGAATATCGAATAATCCATTGTGACAGCCAGCTGCAGCACCGCCGCGAGAGCCTTGGTGATGTAAGAGATTTCCCCCATAAAGAAATTGGTACCAAGATTCAGCAATATGGCCATGCCTATGCTTGCCAGAAATACAAACGGGATGATCAGCGAATCCAGAAACAGCATCATTACCACTACCGAACACAGCACCGCAATGCCGATATATATCGGTTCCTCACGCTCACACAGGTTTTTGAGGTCGGTAACCATCGCGGACATTCCGGTAACGAAGCACTTGCCTCCCGCAATGGAGCGAATGGATGTAATGGCCTCCATCGTTTCGTCCGCACTGGTCGATGTGTCAAAGAACACCGCCATCAGGGTACAGTCGTCTTTGTTGAATTTTTCGTAAACACTGCGCGGCAGAAAATCTATCGGCACAGACGACCCGAATATGCTGTCGTACCACACCACCTCGGTCACATGATCGACCTTCTCAATCTGCCGCTTGAGGTCGGAAACATCAGCCGGCTCCATTCCCTTGACCATCAAGATTGAAAAAGCCCCTTTGTCAAAATCCTCGAGCAGGATATTCTGCCCCTTCATCGTCTCGATGTCGTCGGGGAGGTAATCCAGCATGTCGTAATTGATTCTGGTCAGAGCCATACCGATGACCGACGGAACGAGCAATATCACCGCAAACAGCAATATCAGCTTCTTGTGCTTTACAGCAAAACCACCGAATCCGTTCATATCAAAGCCCCCATATGTTTTATTTGCATGGGTCATTCTATGCCAAATCCGCCAGACAATCAATAGACAAAATCATGATACGTGTATGATTTTCAGACACACAGAGGGCAAATGTCTGAATTTTTATGATGGAAGGAATACAAAAAAGCTCCCGAAGAGAGCCGTTAACAAGCAGTTTACCGCTTGCAGACCCGCTCTTCGGGAACTTTTTAAGATATTATTGCTCAATATTGATCTTTTGGTAATAGGAATTGATATCGGCGCCGGTGGAATCAGTGATCCGGCAGTAAACCAACATTCCGTCCCATGTGGCATTGGACGTTACGGTGAAGGATTTATCGGTGTGACCCTTCCATATGCTCCAATTGGAGACGCCCTTCTTTTTGTAGTACCACTGGTACTGAAGATCTTTTCCGTCCGCCGATACCGAGAATTCAACCTTGCTGCCGGCTTTGACGGTCATATTCCGCTCGGTACAGATTTTTATCTGTGCAGCGGCAGAGTAAAGCGTTTCCCCTGTGGAATCAGTCACCTGACAGCGCACCTGCATTCCGTTCCAGCTGTCATTTGCCGCTGCCCATGTGGAAGCGGTGGCATGATTCTTCCATATGCTCCATTTGGAAGCACCCTTCTTCTTGTAGTACCACTGGTATTTCAACCCTTTTCCGCTTGCCGCTACGGTGAATTTCACCGTGTCGCCCGACTTGACAAAAGCATCCTGAGGCTGTGCCGTGATTTTAAACTTGGAGCTGACGGTTACTGTCGCGGGTTCGGAATCGACGGTATGACCCTTGGAATCAGTGACCTTGCAATACACCTTCATTCCGTTCCAGCTGTCGTTGGAAGCCGCGGTGGTGGAAGCGGTGGTTCTGGTACCCCATTTTTTCCAGTCGGACGCGCCGAGTTTTTTGTAATACCACTGATATTTCAGTCCCGTTCCGCTTGCCTTCACAGTGAATGTTGCGTTGTCGCCCGAATCCACTGTCACGTCCTGAGGCTGTAGGGTTATCTTAAGCGGAGAATTGACCGACACGGTCGCAGGTTCGGAATCGACGGTATGACCCTTGGAATCAGTGACCTTGCAATACACCTGCATGCCGTCCCAGCTGTCATTGGAAGCCGCGGTGGTGGAAGCGGTGGTTCTGGTACCCCACTTGCTCCAGCCGGAAGCGCCGAGTTTTTTGTAATACCACTGATATTTCAGTCCGGTGCCGCTTGCCTTTACAGTGAACGTGGCGTTTTCGCCCGAATTCACCGTCACATCCTGGGGCTGTGCGGTAATAGTAAGCGTGGAATTCACCGTTACAGTCGCAGGTTCGGAATTGACCGTAAATCCGCTGCTGTCGGTGATCTTGCAGTACACCTGCATGCCGTCCCAGCTGTCGTTTGACTTCGCGGTGGTGGAAGCGGTGGTTCTGGTACCCCACTTGCTCCAGTCGGAGGCGCCGAGCTTTTTGTAATACCACTGATATTTCAGTCCGGTGCCGCTTGCCGCTACAGTAAAGGTCGCATTGTCTCCTGAATTGACGGTCACATTCTGAGGCTGCGAAGTGATCCTTGCAAAGCTAAGGCCAGCCGTAAGCCTGAAGAACGAGGGCGCCGCTTTTTGCCGGTTCCACCATTTGTCACTGCGGGAACCCGCGGAGTACCACACAATGCTGCCGCCCGTCACGATCGGGGCGCAGTCGGAAAGACCTTCGTCGTCGGATTCCTTGAACGAGACAATGTCCGTGCCGCTGCTGCCGCTGCCGTCTATAGCGGCACAGCGGAGGAAGCTGCCTTCATCGGAGTATTCCTCCCACATAACGACAAAGCTGTTTTGCGAGACTTTGACCAGATAGGGATTGCACACCGTCACCTTGGCGCCTTCGCCGTAATTGGTAAGCCATGTCAATGACTGTGAGGACATGTCGCTCTTGCGGACGGTCGAAAGGAAGACGTTCTTTTGTGTGCGGTCTTTATAGCTGTCATCCTGCGCAACCGATGTACCGACGGTTATTATCTTGTCGGACGAAAGCTGCATGTCACCCAGCGTCGCCTTGGTCACATTTGCGCCGGTGTCGCCCATGATGGGAAGAATTTCATTGTATTTTACCATGCGGCCATCGGACTGTTTTTTCGCCAGAACGATCGCTCTCGGATAGGCGTCTCCGTGGTCGGCAGTATAAACATATTCTCCGTCCGTCCTGATGATCTGATTGAAAGAATGTGAGACATACCCCGAAGATATATTCCAAACCGTGTAACTCTGATATGCCGGCTCCATGCTCTCCTTGTTGACAAAGAAGGTCATGTTTGCCTGATGATGATATCCGTCGCCCGACTTATACATCTCGTGACAGGTGTGAATATACAGCCGTTCTGCGTCCTCGGCCATGCTGACCGCTCCCGCGTAAAACGGAATGTATGTTTCACATCCGTAAAAGGACTTGCTGCCCAGACGATTCCACGATTTGTCGTACTTGATCACTCTGACGACCTCATTGGAATCACTTTCCTCCTCATTCTTCTGTCCGCACACCACGAAGTTGTATTCAGAACCGGCCAGGAACCCGCCGAATATCGGCAATTCAAGCGCAATCGTCTTTGACGAACCAAGCCGGAAACCGGAGGTGCAGGTCTCGATCACCAGCTTTTCGCCCGACAATTCCACGCGGGTCAACGAACCGTCAGAATTGACATAAAGATAGGATTTCGCGGCGGCAGCCCAATTCCATGAATTGGGTTCAAGACCGTTCCAGTTGTAGCTGTGCGCTCCGACATTATAACTTGCCGCCCCTTCCGAAAAGGCGGTCTTAAAGTCAGCCAGCCGTATTTCCGTCTGCCCGGTGGCTTTCACCGACGGCGAAGCGTCCGCATCCTTTTGCGCCGCGAATACGCCTGTCCCCATAGAAAGAAACAGGGCCGCGGCAGCCAGCAGCGATATGATTTTCTTATGCTTCATAGTATTGATCTCTCCCTTGATCGCGAAAATTCATCATTGCCGAAAACAATATACACTTTACAATTTTACAATTGTATATTATTTATTATAGTCTTTTCAACACATCAAAGTCAATATCCCACAGCAAAAATACAATGAAATTAAGCAAATTATTGCTCAAATCTATTGAGAAAACGGCAACGCTGTGATATAATAGGTTAGTTATCTGACTATACATAATCCCGGCAGGTTCTTTGCCTGTCCCGGATAAAGGAGAATGAATTCATATGAAATTAGGTATAGTGGGTCTGCCGAATGTCGGCAAAAGCACCCTGTTCAACGCAATCACCAGCGCCGGCGCGCAGTCGGCCAATTACCCATTCTGCACCATTGAGCCGAATGTCGGTGTGGTAGATGTTCCCGACAAGCGGCTTGACAAGCTGGCAGAAATGTACAACCCCGAAAAAATCACCCACGCGCCCCTTGAATTTGTCGATATAGCAGGTCTGGTCAAGGGCGCGAGCAAAGGCGAAGGTCTGGGCAACAAATTTCTTTCCAATATAAGAGAATGCGACGCGATTGTCCATGTGGTGCGCTGCTTTGAGAATGACGACATCATTCACGTAGAAGGCAGCATAGACCCGGCACGCGACATTGAAACCATTAATCTCGAATTGATACTCTCCGACCTTGAGCTTGTCGAACGAAAGATAGACCGCTCCAAAAAAGCTATGAAGGGCGACAAGAAATTCGCCGCCGAAGTGGAATTCTTTGAGAGGGTCAAGGAAGTGCTGGAGTCTGGCAAGCCCGTGCGCTCCATGACGCTGACCGATGAGGAACAGGAAATGCTCGCCACGGTGGCGCTGCTTACAAGCAAAAAAGTCATCTACGCAGCCAATCTGAGCGAAGAGGATTTTTCGGGCAACGCGGTGAATCCCCATCTGGAAGTGGTTAAAAAGATAGCCGCCGAGGAAAACAGCGAGGTGCTTCCCATCTGCGCCGAAATAGAAGCCGAAATCAGCGGGATGGAGCCGGAGGAAAAACTCCTGTTCCTCAGCGAAATGGGTCTGGAGGAATCGGGACTCGACCGCCTGATCCGGGCGGGATATCATCTGCTGGGACTCATCAGCTTTCTCACCGCCGGACAGCCCGAAGTCCGTGCGTGGACCATCACCCAAGGCACCAAAGCCCCTCAGGCGGCCGGCAAGATTCACTCGGACATCGAACGCGGCTTCATCCGCGCCGAAGTCATCGACTACGACAGCCTGATCGAGCTTGGTTCGCTTGCTGCCGCCCGTGAAAAAGGACTTCTCCGCTCCGAGGGCAAGGATTATGTGATGAAGGACGGCGACGTGGTTCACTTCCTCTTCAATGTATAATAACGAATCATTTGGTTAGATAAAATCGCTCAAAATCCGTTTGCTACTGAAAGTAGCAAAAAAACAGGCAAATGACAACCGCAATTGCTTGGAATTGCCTCCACTCTGCGATACAATGAACGCAGAAAAACAAAGGAGGTCATCAAAAATGACATTCGCTGAAAAGCTCAAATCAGCCCGCAAAGAAGCAAAAATGACGCAGGAGGCTCTTGCCGAAAAGCTGGGTGTTTCCAGACAGGCCATCACAAAATGGGAAACCGACCGAGGATTGCCCGATATCGAGAATATGATGATTATTTCAAATCTCTTCGGCATCAGCGTGGATGAGTTTCTCTCGCAGGAGATCAATACCGTCAAAAAACCGGGGTATCTTTATGAGAGCGTTACCGAATATGACATTGACGGCAAAAAGAATTTTGACATGAAGCTGGGCGGCGCGCATACCATCGAGCTTTGCACGGCTGAAAGTGAAAAGATCAAGATCATTGTCGGCAGCGACACCATCTCCGACATTAATGCAATGATTAAGGTAAAGCTGGACGACAATAAAAGCTGCATTGACGTCGATACCAAAAGAAACGCCAGCCTTACCGAAGCCGAGGCAAAGGAAAATGTCTTTATCCGCGTGATCCTTCCGGCTCAGTTTGTGCGGGATGTGGAAATGGAGGCAAACTGCTCACAGTTTCTGGCAACCGGCATCAATTGCACCAAGATTGAATTTGACGGCAGGGTCCGCGACGTCACATTGAATGAGCTGACCGCGCGATTGGAGATCAACTGCAATCTGGATATGCACATTGCCGCCAACGACATAAACGGCTGCATCAGCCTCAATCAATTATCCGCAACCTCCGTTATTACCGTGCCGGAAAACGCCTGCTTCAAGACGCTCATAAAGGGAATCGGCAATTCGGTGCATTACAAAAAGGACGGCGTTTCCTGCGACGACTTCTCGGACGCAGAATCCGAAAATATCATTGAACTCAACGGCCTGAAAAGTGAACTTGTCATAGAGCGCACGGAAAGGACGGTGAGATAACATGAGCCAATACAAATACCGCCCGATACGGTTTTATCTGACATCTTTTGCGGCTACGTGGTTCTTCTGGATTATCTCCATATTCATAGACAATCCGGCGGCCTGCACCGCCGCCATGCTGCTCGGCTTGATTTCTCCCGCCGTAACGGCCGTTATCACGGTGTTTACATCGGGAAACACAGAACTTAAAAACGATTTCAAGAGAAAAATACTGGGCTTTTATAAATTAAAGCCGCTGAACCTTCTGCTTGCGGTGCTTGTTTTTTCGCTTATCGTCTGCGCAAGCATCCTTCTCTCCGTCCTGTTTGGTCAGTCTTTGTCCCAGTTTTCCTTTACCGAGGATTTCTCCTTCACCGGAGCCGGCGTTGGCTCCGCGCTTCTTACCATATTGCTTGCCTCTGTGATTGAGGAAATCGGATGGAGAGGCTACGGTGAAGATTCCATTGCGCAGTATTGCAGCTGGTTCAGGGAATCCGTTATTTTTGGCTGCGTATGGGCCTTGTGGCATCTGCCGCTGTTCTGGATTCCCGGCACCTATCACTTCGGATTGAGAGAGCTGGGCGCGGGATATATGCTGAATTTCCTTGTCTCGGTTGCGCCTATGGGCTTTATTACCACATGGGTATATGTCAAAAACGGCAGAAGCATGCTGGCCAGCATTATCTTCCACCTGTTTGTCAATTTCGTGCAGGAACGTATCGCCATGACTCCCATAACAAAATGTGTGGAAACAGGCGTAGTCGTTCTGGCTGCCGTTGTGGTTGTTGTCACCAATAAAGATATGTTCTTTGAGAAACGTCATATCGGTCATCTCCCCACGGAATCCGTTGAACACTCCAACTAAATATTGCCGCCTGCCGCAGACTTGCTTGATAGAAGAGCTGGGGAAGCGCTGATGAAAGACGAAGCCGTCGATTCCACCTCGCGAAAATACGTCACCGAGCGAAGTGTGAATCGACTTAAATCAGCGTATCCCTTGTCCGGCAGGCGTTTTTTCATTTTTTTTTTAATCTCTGTAACAAGTCCTCTGTTAAATTGTTATACAGGTGTAAGACAAAATAAAGGGGGCGCAGTAAATGTGAACAAAACGCAGAACGACCTGCTGGAGCAGGTGTACCATGCGTACAGCCGCGAGATATATCTTTATCTTTACACTCTCGGCAAAAATCACGAGCTGGCCGAAGACCTGAAGCAGGAGACTTTTCTCAAGGCAATCCTTTCGCTGCCGGTGGGTCACACCAACATACGGGCATGGCTTTACGCAGTGGCGAGAAATCTTTATTTCAATCATGCAACGCGTGAAAAGAAAAATGCCGTCAGCTTGGATGACGAAATGACGGACGAGCCTGCCGACAGTTCCCAGCAACCGGAAGAATCAGTGCTCGGCAAGCTTCAAAACCGTGCGCTGTACGACGCGCTTCTCACGCTGAATGAAACAAAACGTGAGATAATACTTCTGCAATACTTCTCGGGTCTTTCGGGCAGAGAGATTGCTGCGCTGCTGGGGCTGCGCGAAGAAAACGTCAGGGTGCTCTCATACAGAACAAAAAAAGAATTGAAGAATTACATGGAGGAACAAGGTTATGGATTATCGTAAGTTGATTGAAGCATACAAAAACGGCTCACTGGACGAGCAGCAGAACGCACAGGTCTCGGCGGACATCGAAAAGCACGAGGCAATCAGCGATTATCTGATGGAAAACGCCGAAATTCCGGGCTTGGACGAAATATCATTCGACGGCCATGCCGATATGCAGCAGTCCGAGGCAGACAATTCCCGCCATCCGGAGGCACTTGGCGAGCAGATCAACCAATATATCCGGCGTGCCTTTGTCAAGGCAGGCATCACCGTCGGCGCTCTGGTACTAGCCATTACGCTGGCAGTCATGTTCGTCCTTCCCCACGCGGTCGACCTCTTTTACTACAACCCCGGCGAGATCGCCGGAAAAACCGCAACCGGCCTGGAAACCAACCGGATCAGTCTGGACATGGCGGTTTATACCGAGATGAATCTCCCGGGCAGCTACCGCGACCGCGTAAGCTGCGAAAGCGACGGCTACGGCAGCTACAGCCTGTACATTCAGCAGACCAGCAGCTACAGCGGCGTATTCAACGACACCGCAGGCAAACTCACCCGGAACAAGCTGACGGTTTACAACCCCAATCTTTTCAAGCATTATCCGATCAATGCGTTTGTAAGCGTACCGGAATTAAACAGCCTTTCTTCTGGCACAGGCGCGGCAGGCAGCTATGATGATGCGATGGAGACACTCCAAAATCTGAACGAGGAATCCTATTATATGGCTTATGTGACCCTCGACAAGGTGATGAGCTACCGCGAGCTTGCCAAATGGTGCGCCGCAAATCCCGCATACCTCCCTGAATGGTGCGCCGTATGCGTCAAGGGCGACAACGGATTTGAACAGGCGGCAGGCGGCATTGGCTTTCTCTATGACGCTTCCTGCTCGGGAATCGGATTTGACAGTGACAAATATCCCCTGCTGACATTATTCTCGGTATATGAAAAAAATCCCGAACCGGCGGAAATATGGGAGATTTCCGAAAAGGACATGACCCAGCACACGGTGAGCATGCTGCGTTACACCGCCGATCACATGGATTTTTCCAACATGATGGACAACAGCGTCGGCAATGAGGCTGTTGCCCGTGAGCTTGCCAACAACATTGAGAGCAACGGACTGTATGTCTACGGCTTTACCCTGACAGGCAAAAAAGCGGAACTCAACCATCTTATGTCTGACAAGCATATCTCGTATATTTACACAACACCCGTTGCGTAAATATATATATAAACGGCGCATCAGCCGCTCCTGATTGAACAGGGGACAAACGATGCGCCGTTTTTCATTTTATGCAATCTGTTGAAGCCTTCGTCAGTCGTTGAAGGTGATTTCGCCGGAGGCATCACTGGAAGTCGCATCCGATTCAGCGGACGAAACGTCACTTTGCACCGCGTCGGAATCTGACACGGGCGTGACGTTGGTAAAATCACCGCTCTCGACCATGGAATTTGCCTCATTGATATAGCCCATGATGATATTGAAGCTGGTTTTGTCGAGAATGATGTACCAGTGGTCCTTTTCTCTTATCATATTGACGCGACATTCAGTGGTGACACGCTTTGCCTCGGACATCTGGGACTCACGCACTATTTCTTCCACCAGAGCCGCACGCATTTCCTCAGCCGAAATCTTTGCGCCTCCCAGCACGGTGTCAACGTAATTGTTGGTAACGGTGGA
>ONYN01000179.1 GCA_900322085.1 uncultured Eubacteriales bacterium
GAGATATACAGGCATTTATCAAAAAAGAAAACGCAGCAGCATAAACTGCTGTGTCTTCCTGTATTGATTTTTGCGCAGGTGCCGGTGGATTATTCCTCGCCGGAGAAGTTGTTGTCGGGATTCTTTTCGTCGGACGGCAGGTCTGAACCGAAGCTATCGTCTGAAAAATCGGTAGTTGCATCGTTCTGAGATTCCTCGCCGAGTTTTGCACCGCAATGAGAACAGAAAACAGCCTTGTCGTCGTTTTTGAAGCCGCACTTGGGACATGCGGATTTTTTGCTGAGAGCGTTGATCCTTTCGTTAACCTCTTCTATTCTTTTGTAAAGCTCATCAATGCACCCGATGTGTTCGTCAAAGCTCATATTGTCGGAAGTGCCTGATTTGTATGCGTCATATACCATTTTGCCCAAATTCTCATACTTTTTGGAGATGTCTCTCTGAAGCTCCGCCGCATTTAGTTTCAGCTTGGAAATATCTACCAGTCTGCCGGCTTCCTTGCCTACTGAGGCAGCAGCCGATTTTGCGTTAATCACAACGTCTTCAAATGCACCCATTGTTAACCTTACCTTTCTTTGTGAAGTGTTTAATCGGATAATATAATGACCAAAATATAGCTTTGCTCATAATATCTCTGAATATTATATTCCATATAAAAGCAGATGTCAATAACTGTGAAAACTTTTTAATAAAATGCATATCAAATTTACATTTCTGACGTTTTCCCTGATCAGTATTTTTATAAGGCATTGCGTTAATGAGGTAAAGGTGAAAATATTATGAACAATACAAAAATTCTATTGCCAAACTGTGCGTATTTGTGTATAATCATTAATTAATACCATTAGTTTTAAGGAGCTGATAATTATATGACAGGAGCACAGATTATTCTTGAATGTTTAAAGCAAGAGGGCGTTTCTGTTGTATTCGGATATCCGGGCGCCACTATAGCGCCGTTTTATGATGCGATAGCGCTTGACGGAGCGATCAGACATGTTCTGGTTCGCCAGGAGCAGAATGCCGGACATGCGGCAAGCGGTTATTCCAGAGCCTCCGGCAAGGTCGGCGTATGCTGTACCACATCAGGCCCTGGTGCCACCAATCTGATCACCGCATTAGCAACGGCGTATATGGATTCCATACCTATGGTGGCCCTCACAGGACAGGTGCGTTCCGACCTGCTGGGAAGAGACGTGTTCCAGGAGGCGGATATCACAGGGGCGTGCGAACCCTTTACCAAGCACAGCTATCTTGCCAAAGATACACAGGAGCTTCCCACCATCATCAAGGAGGCTTTTCACATTGCATCCACCGGCCGTCCGGGACCGGTATTGATAGACCTGCCTCAGGACACCCTGGAGCGTGAATTCCAGGGGGAATTCCAATATCCGGACAGTGTTGACATCATCGGCTATAAGCCGCGCACCAAGGGACATCCGCTCCAGATGAAGCGGGCGCTTGACGCTATTTCACGTGCCGAACGTCCCATTATCTGTGCGGGCGGCGGTGTGGTTTCGGCAAAGGCTCGCAGGGAGCTGATCAAATTTGCCGAAAAGCTGGATATTCCCGTGGTTTCTACATTGATGGGCGTGGGAATGATGCCCACCGAGCACCCGCTTTATATGGGAATGCTGGGTACACACGGCATCTATTCCGCCAATTACGCCATTCACCACGCTGATCTCGTCATCCTGTGCGGCGCCCGTGTGGGCGACAGGGCGATGGCAAAGGCCGATCAGATTGCCAAAAAGGCTGAAATCATCCATATAGATATCGACCCCGCCGAGATAGGAAAGAATATGAAAGCCGACATTCCGATAGTCGGTGACATCAGGCTGGTGCTGAAGAACATAACCGAAAAATGCGACGAATTCAGCCACAAGGAATGGGTCGATGACCTCAAGCGGAAAAAAGCCGAGCACACACCTGTTTTCAGAAGTGTACCCGGCCAGGTTGACCCGCGCAATTTCATGCGCACACTCTCCGAAGAGGTCAGCAGACGCAGCAAGGCAATACTTGTCGCCGATGTGGGAGAAAACCAGATATGGTCGGCGAACAATTTCGCGTTTAAGGGCGGAAGGTTCCTCACATCCGGCGGACTGGGGACCATGGGATACTCGCTTGGCGCGGCACTTGGCGCAAAAATCGCAAAGCCTGAGCGACAGGTATTTGCGGTATGCGGCGACGGCTCCTTCCAGATGATGATGTGCGAACTGGCCACACTTATGCAGCACGATATTCCGGTCAAGGTGGTAATCATGCAGAACAACCGTCTCGGCATGGTACGTGAGCTTCAGGATAAACTCTACGACGGACGGTATTCCGGCGTGATGCTCGACGGTTCGCCCGATTTCGTTAAACTCGCGCAGGCATATGGCATTGCATCCGAACGCATAGAGGACGATTCCGACGTAAACGCCGCAATTGACAGAATGTTAAATTGTTCTAATCCATACGTTCTTGTGTGCCGTGTCGCCGAGGATATTCCGTCGCGTCAGGAAAACTGAGAAAGGAGCTGTTTTTATATGAGATATACCATCACTGTTCTGGTTCAGAATCACTACGGCGTTCTTTCCAAGGTGTCGGGACTCATCGCCCGCAGAGGCTTCAATATTGAGTCGCTTGCGGTCGGTGTGACCGAAAATCCCAATGTTTCCAGAATGACCATTGCTGTCGATTGCGACGAGAGCGGCATTGAGCAGGTGGAAAAGCAGCTCAATAAGCTGATTCCCACCATCAAAGTCAAGGTGCTTGAGGAGGGTTCCTATCTGGCGCGGGAACTGACAATGATAAAGGTGTCCTGCAATTCCAAACAGCGTGAGGAGATAATGACCCTTGCCGAGCTTATGCACGCGAGAATCATAGACGTCACATCTGCCTCGCTCACACTGGAACTGACCGATACGAC
>ONYN01000304.1 GCA_900322085.1 uncultured Eubacteriales bacterium
AGGCAATATCTTGATTTTGTGCTGGACAGCCTGAGCTTACTGGACGGCATTTCATTCCGACCGATGATGGGAGAGTATATTCTGTATTATAAAGGTAAAATATTCGGTGGGATATATGACAACCGCTTTCTGGTCAAGCCAACAAAATCCGCCCGGGAACTCATGCCGGATGCACCGCTTCAATGGCCTTATGAAGGAGCAAAGCAGATGCTTCTGGCGGAGAATGTGGAGGACAGGGATTTTCTCAAAGAACTGGTCGAGACGATGTGTGACGAACTGCCCGAACCGAAGAGAGGAAGAAAATGATGCCGTTTGATTACAAAAAGGAATACAAGGAGTTTTACATGCCCCCGAAGACTCCCACAATTGTGGACGTGCCGGCGATGAATTATATTGCCGTCAGGGGGAAGGGCGACCCGAATGATGAACATGGCGAGTACAAGCTGGCGATGAGCCTGCTTTACGGCGTTGCCTTTACCATCAAGATGAGCAAAAAGGGCGACCATAGGATCGAGGGCTATTTTGATTATGTGGTGCCGCCTCTGGAGGGCTTCTGGTGGCAGGAGGGAATAAAGGGCATTGATTATGCTCACAAGGAGAATTTCCGTTGGATCTCGCTCATTCGTCTGCCCGATTTCGTGACCCGGGCGGATTTCGATTGGGCGGTTGAAGAAGCGACCCAAAAGAAGAAAACCGACTTTTCCAAGGCGGAATTTTTGACTTACAAGGAGGGCTTGTGCGTGCAGTGCATGCACATCGGTCCGTACGACAATGAGCCCGCGACGGTTGCGGCAATGCATGAATTTGCCGGTCAGAACGGCTGCAAGGTGGACATTACCGACAGCCGATTCCACCATGAGATCTATCTCAGCGACGCGAGGCGGATTGCTCCGGAAAAGCTGAAAACGGTTATCCGGCTTCCGATAAGTTAACAAATAATCAAGTGATCTGTCATAATGAAAGGAGCGGATGAAAAAAGATGAGACTTCTTATAGCCGAGGACGAAAAATCGCTGTCAAAGGCGCTGCGGGTGATACTCGAAAAAAACAATTATTCGGTGGACGCGGCATACGACGGCGTGGAAGCGCTGGATTATCTGGAAGTGGGACAGTACGACGGGGTGATTCTCGACATCATGATGCCGAAGATGGACGGACTGACCGTTCTGAAAAAGCTCAGGGCAAAGGGCAACAATATTCCGGTACTCATGCTTACCGCAAAATCCGAAATTGACGACCGCGTGACCGGTCTTGACTGCGGGGCGAACGACTATCTCACCAAGCCCTTCGACACCAAGGAACTTCTTGCCCGGATCCGCGCAATGACACGCGGTCATTCCGGCACGCAAAGCTCTGTGCTGACAATGGGCAATATCTCCCTCGACCGCACGACATATGAATTGTCCTCGCCCAGCGGCAGCTTCCGACTGGCGAACAAGGAATTTCAGGTGATGGAGCTGCTGATGAGCAATCCCAGGCAGCTTATTTCAACAGAGATGATGATGGAAAAAATCTGGGGCTACGACAGCGATTCCGAGATTAGCGTGGTGTGGGCGTATATCTCCTACCTGCGCAAGAAGCTGACCGCTCTGGGCGCCGATATCAAAATCAAAGCGTCCAGAAACGCGGGCTATTCATTGGAGGCGGTGGAATGATCAGGAAGCTGCGGCATAAATTCATTGCCATATCTGTGCTGTCGGTCTTTTTGGTGCTTGTGGTGATTATGAGTGCGATCAATATACTCAATTACAGCCGGGTGGTGCGCGACAGCGACGCGGTGCTTGCCGTGCTTGCGGAAAACGGCGGACAGTTCCCCAAGCGCGAAGGCAGCATGAAGCACAAGGAACGGAATCGTGACTGGTTTTTTGAGGAGCTTTCGCCCGAGCTTTCGCCCGAGCTTGCCTATGAATCGAGATATTTCACTGTTCGCCTCAGTTCGGAGGGGAATGTCACTTCGGTGGATACCGGCAGAATCACCGCTGTTGACACGGACACCGCAAAGGAGTACGCCGTAAAGCTGTGGAAATCGGGGCGCAAAAGCGGTTTTGTATCGAGCTACAGATATCTGAGAAGCGATGAGGAATGTGATACGGTTATCATATTTCTCGACTGCCGGAGCCGTGTGTCGTCCTTCCGTTCGTTCCTGATCTACAGCGTTGTGGTATCGCTGGCGGGAATGGTTGCCGTGGCGGTGCTTGTGCTGCTGCTTTCCAAGATGGTGATGAAGCCCTTGCAGGAGAGCTACGAAAAACAGAAATCCTTCATTACCGACGCGGGACACGAAATCAAAACGCCTCTTACCATCATCGACGCCGACGCGACCATTCTTGAAATGGAATGCGGCGATGACAACGAGTGGATTCAGGACATACGCGCGCAGACCAAGCGTCTGACCGCGCTTACCAAGGATCTGATTTATCTTTCGCGCATGGAGGAGGAAAAGCCGCAGGTGCAGAATATTGACTTTCCTCTCTCCGATGTTATCACCGAAGCGGCACAGCCCTTCCGTTCGCTTGCCAAGGTGCAGGAAAAGACCTTCACCGTTGACGTCGAACCAATGCTCAACCTCTGTGGTGATGAAAAGGCCATTACACAGCTTGTGTCGATACTGCTGGACAACGCCCTCAAATACTCCGATGAGCATGGAACCATTTCCCTTAAGGCTCATGCAAGGGGAAAGAATATCTGCATAGAGGTGTTCAACACTGCTGAAAGCGTGGATACATCGGAACTCGGCAGACTCTTTGACCGGTTTTACCGGGCGGACAAGTCGAGAAATTCCGAAACAGGCGGTTACGGGATAGGTCTGTCGATTGCCAAGGCAGTTGTCGAGGCGCACAAGGGCAGAATTTCCGCGTCGAGTGCCGACGGCAAGTCGCTGCTTATTACGGTGATTCTCTGACGCGCGGGGGGAAGATGGACAAAATGAAATGGACAGACAAATACCGCAAGGCATTCGCACTCAGCTATGACGACGGTGTGTATCAGGATATCCGACTTGTGGAGATACTCAACCGATACGGTCTGAAATGCACCTTCAATCTCAATTCCGGCATGATGGACCCGCCATTTGTGTGGGAGGCGGAAGGCGTCAGGATAGAACGCATGAAGCCCGATAGGCTGCCGGAGCTTTACAGGGGGCATGAGATCGCCTCGCATACCGTTCGTCATTGCGACCTGACGCAGCTTTCCGACGCTGAAATCTTTGAGCAGGTGAGCGGCGATATTTCCGCGCTTGAAAAAATGTTCGGACAGAGGGTGCGCGGCTTTGCCTACCCCTTCGGCCGCACGGACGGCCGGGTGAAGAAGCTGCTGGAAATGTGCGGCGTAGGCTACGCAAGAGGGGTGAAATCAACGCACACCTTTGAGTCTCCGCGGGACAGGCTGGAACTTTCCCCCACATGCCGTCACAAGGAGGACGAAATATTTGATCTTGGGCGTCAGTTTATCGAATTGGAGACTGATACCCCCAAAATATTCCTGCTGTGGGGACACAGCTATGAATTCGATATGCAGCAGGGCTGGGAACGCTTCGAGCGATTCTGCGAGATGATGGCGGGACGTGACGACATATTCTACGGCACATGCGGTGAAGTGCTTGAATATCAATAAATTTATTGTTCCGAAGCCGCAAAAAATTGATGGTTCTGCCGGAAGTGTGATTTTGATATTGACATATTCTGAAAATGGGTAGATAATATATTGCAATCATTGTATATTAAATAGGAAAGGTGAATTCAATATGCTTTCACTGGACAAATTTTATCACGCGGCATACGTTCTCAAGAGCGTTTTGCGCCGCACCGATCTGGTCTACGCGCCCGAACTTAATCCCGAGGCGGAGATATACCTCAAGCCGGAATGTCTGCAGGTGACAGGTTCCTTCAAGGTAAGAGGCGCTTATTATAAGATAGCCACGCTTTCCGACGAGGAGAAGGCCAAGGGCGTTATCGCCTGTTCCGCCGGAAATCACGCGCAGGGCGTCGCGCTTGCCGCCACCAAGAGCGGCATCAAGTCGCTGATCTGTCTGCCCGACGGCGCTCCGATCTCCAAGGTGGAAGCCACCCGCAAGCTCGGTGCTGACATATGACTTGTCAACGGTGTTTATGACGACGCCTACAATAGAGCGCTGGAACTGCGCGACGAAAAGGGATATACCTTCATTCACCCGTTTGACGATCCGTCAGTCATTTCGGGTCAGGGAACCATCGGTCTGGAAATTGCCGACCAGCTTCCCGACGCCGACGCGGTGATCGTTCCGATTGGCGGCGGCGGACTTATCTCCGGTGTGGCGTTTGCCATCAAGCAGCTCAATCCCAACATCAAGGTCTACGGCGTGCAGGCGGCAGGCGCCCCCAGCATGTTCAATTCCATCCACGACGGCAAGATCGAGCGTCTGCCCTCGGTTTCCACCATTGCCGACGGCATCGCCGTCAAGGAACCCGGAACGCTGACATTCGACACATGCCAGAAGTATGTGGACGATATTGTCACCGTCACCGATGACGAGATTTCCGCCGCGATTCTGACACTTATCGAGAAGCAGAAAATGATTGCCGAAGGCGCGGGCGCCGTCTCGGTAGCGGCGGCGATGTTCAATAAGGTTCCGGTGAAGGGCAAGAAGGTTGTCTGTGTGGTATCGGGCGGCAATATTGACGTGACCATTCTCTCCCGCGTCATCAAGAGAGGCCTGCTCATGTCCGGACGCACCTGTTCGCTCATTCTGGAGCTGATCGACAAGCCCGGCCAGTTGCAGGGCGTTGCCAATATTATCGCGAATCTCGGCGGCAATGTTATTTCCATTCACCACGAGCGTGCCAATGAGGGCGCCGACGTCAACGGATGCTACCTCAGGCTGCTGCTTGAAACCAAGAACTTTCAGCACATCGAGGAGATCAAGAAGGCTCTGCTCGACAACGGCTATCATTTTGCTAATAACTGATTTTTATCATATCCTATTTCTCTCAGGAGGTTTTATCCATGATCAAGACAATTTACACCAAGAACGCACCCGATGCAATAGGCCCGTATTCACAGGCGAAGATCGCGGGCGGATTCCTTTTCGCTTCGGGACAGATTGCCATCAATCCCGCAAGCGGCGCGGTGGAAGCCGATACCATCGAGGGTCAGACCGAGCAGATTATGAAGAACATCGCCGCCATTCTTGCCGAGGCCGGCCTTACATTTGACAATGTTGTCAAGACCACCTGTTTCCTCAAAAACATGTCGGATTTCGGCACATTCAATGAGATTTACGGCCAGTATTTTACAAGCAAGCCCGCCCGTTCATGCGTTGCGGCCGCACAGCTCCCCAAGGATGTACTTGCCGAGGTGGAGATCATCGCGGTCTGCGGGTAATGGATGATGTTTAAAGCAGTCATTTTCGACCTTGACGGCACGCTTCTCAATACCATCGACGACCTTGCCGACAGTTCCAATTATGTGCTTGCCGCCAAGGGATACCCTGTTTTCACTTCCGAACAGTACAAAAAGTTCGTCGGCAACGGCGCTGCCATACTGATGAAGAGGATTCATCCCGCCGGCACGTCGCAGGAAGAGCTGGATGAAGCGCTTGCGCAGTTCCAAGTGTATTACAATGCGCATAAAGATATCAAGACCGCTCCGTACCCCGGCATTCCCGAGTTGCTTGCGCGTCTTAAGGCGCGGGAGTTTCGTCTGTGCGTGCTGTCGAACAAGCCGCACGAAATCAGCACCCAGATCATCAGGCATTACTTCGGCGACGAAACCTTTGACATCATCATGGGAAAGTCGTCCGATTTTCCCGTAAAGCCTGATCCCGCTTCGTGCCATTATCTGATTGACAGACTGGGCGCTGACAAGAGCGAAGTGCTGTATGTGGGCGACAGCAATGTGGATATGCAGACCGCACGCAATGCCGGGTTGGTCAAGTGCGGCGTATGCTGGGGCTTCCGCTCCGAGGATGAATTGAAAGCAGAGGGAGCCGATTATCTGGCGCACTCTGCCGATGACATTTTCGAGCTGGCTACAGGAGGCACGCAATGAACAATGCCGCAGGAAACCGCTGGTTCCGTGTGATCATAACGCTGGCTCTGGCTGCGGCCGTCGTACTTACAACGGCTTGCAGCAGTCGCCGCCTGCATTTTGACGTTAATGAATTCACATACACTCCGGCGCTCGTTCCCAATCCCATGAAGGGCTTTGCCTCATTTTACGGCAAGGCGGATGCCGATTCCTCACTGGAATACATCGGGGTTACATTCAACGAAATTTACACATACCAAAACGGTACCGGAGGATTGGATACGCAGATTCTTGACGAAAAGCTTGAGAAGGTTGCCGAAAGGGGACACTCCGCGATCGTCCGTGTGTACATGCTCTATCCGGGCTACAATGACGGAGAGCAGACGGGACTCTTCCTGCCCGAGGAGCTTTACAGCGAGCTGAAAAGAGACGGCGATATTTATTCCAATCAGTACGGCGGCAATCTGCTGGAATATCCCGATTTCAACAGTGAAAAGCTGATAGACTGCATGACCGGTTTTATCAGGCTGTTCGGCGCGAAATATGACGGGAATCCCGTTATAGCGGTGATTCAGATGGGGCTTTACGGCGCGTGGGGCGAATGGAATATGTATGGCTGCCGCAACGGCAGCTGCACCATGAGCGACGAGAATCTCAACAGGATCATCGAGGAATACGTTGCGGCCTTCAAGACCACCAAGCTGATGGCGCGCAATCCGTCACTCGGCAATGCCAATCAATATCAGATAGGCTATCACGACGACAATTTCCTTTTTAACACGTCGGATTTTCATACAGTCAGCCCCGAATGGAAGGCACTGCTGAAAAAGCAGGACTATACATACGGCACGTTGCAACAGTTCTATGATTTCATCAACGGCAACGGCGGCCAATATGAACCTCTCTGGGATATGTGGAAGACCCAGATGTTCGGCGGCGAAATGTCCAGGCAGATGTATCTGGAGCCCTTCGGACCGCTCTGGAGCGGCACCGAACGTGAAGCGCTGGATTACTGCATTAAGCAGTTCCACATGACGTGGGTAATGGGAATCGGTCAGGGAACCATTCCCGAAACCAATACAGCCGAATATAAGGAATTCAAAAATGTGGCCGGCAGCTTTGGCTATGATGTAAGCATAGAGTCGGTGACCGGCAGAAATTACACCGGCAAACTCGAGACGGTTCTGACCAATACAGGCATAGCGCCCTTCTATTACGACTGGGAGATAGAATACCGCATCATTGACAGCAGGGGCGATATGGTATTTACCTGTCGCGACGATGAATTCAAACTGTCGGAACTTCTGCCGGACGAAACTGCCGAATTGGTGTTTTTCATTCCCGAGGATCTTAAGGCGGGAGAGTACAGGGTGTACATGCGTTTTGTCAATCCCGCGGAGACCGTTTCCAAAAAAGTAATGCCGCTGCGGCTTTCCAATGACCATGAGTACAAAAGCGGCATTTATGAGCTTGCAAAGGTGACCATAGAATAGCGTTATACCCGCGTTTCCGGATGCATCGCGGCATCCAGAAACGCGGGTATTTTTTTGAATTAATCATTGCCGGCAAGCAGATCAATGAGGAGCGTCATCATGGTGGCCGCCACCGTGCTTCTTATCATACTGTGAAGCAGTTCTTCGGCAAGTATGTAAGAATTGACGCTGTCGATAAAACCAAAAACATTCATAAACAATCCCGCGCAAATCGCGCCGGCGATAACGTACACCGCTGTGACGAAGCGTATGAAAATGCGGGCGTGCCTGCCGATTTTTATCGAAAAGACAGATTTTTTTTCGTTTGACATTGATTATTCCTCCGAAATAATTTATAATATAAAAATATAAAAAATAAATGACCTTTGCGGTGGCTTGCGTTTACATTCTATCATATGCCGCCGGATTTGGGAATACATCAGTTTAAGGTAAAAATGTCAATGAAAGGAGGGCTGCGCATGTCCGTTGTGGGAATATCCACGTCGTGTTTTTATCCGATGGAGACGGAGATTGCCCTGCAAAAATCCCTGGAGGCGGGAATAAGTGATTTCGAGGTGCATTTCAGCACCTTCTCCGAACTGAGCAGGGATTACCTCAAGGAAATAAGAAAAATGCTCCGTCATTACGGCGCAAACGTACATTCGGTGCATCCCTTCTACAGTATGCTGGAATCGGCTATGTTCTTTTCGGATTACAGCGAGCGACGGTTGGCGGACGGTCTGGAGCTGTACAAGCAGTATTTTGACGCGGCGGCAAGGATCGGGGCAAAATACCTTGTTTTTCACGGAGGCACCAATATCGGCAAAAGCCGCGTGATGGTGTCTCAGGATCAATATATCGAGCGCTACAACATGATATTTGAAACGGGACGCGGATTCGGCATAACGCTGCTGCACGAAAATGTCTACACCCATATCGCGCAGACGACGGAATTCTGCCGCAAAATGATCGAGTATCTCGGTGACAAGGCGCTTTTCACCTTTGACAACAAACAGGCGCGAAGAGCCGGATTTCATTCGGTGAGCTTCGCGCGTGCGCTCAGCGGACATATCCGCACCCTGCACATAAGCGACTGCGACACGGAGCATGACTGCCTGCTCCCCGGCAGGGGGACAGAGGACTTTGCGGCGATCAGGAAAGTGATGAGCGGAGAGGACGAAAACGCCTGCTGGCTGATTGAGGTATATAATGACGCTTTCCGCGATATAGAAGAGATCAGGCTGTCTCTCGATTATCTGACCATGAAGCTGGATTCCGTCCGGAAAACAAAATTTACAAACAATTAACTCCCATTACACCATTTCAAAAAGAAAGCGAGGATAATGTCTTATGATAAATGTTTTTTGCATAGGCGATGTGATCGGTACCGTCGGAATGAAATACCTGCACAGGCATCTGCCTGCCCTGAGAAAAATCAAGAAGATCGACGTGGTAATAGTCAACGGAGAAAACTCCGCCGATACCAACGGCATTACTCCCGATTCGGCCGAATTTCTGCTCAACTGCGGCGTAGACCTGATCACCACGGGCAATCACTCATTTCAGCGGAAGGAAAGCTATTCCCTGTATGACAGCGACAACATGCCGGTCATACGCCCCGCCAATTATCCCAGCAAGGCTCCGGGTACAGGCAGCCATGTGATTGACCTCGGACGCGTGCGCATCAGGGTGATCAATATGATGGGAACCGTCGGGATGACCCCGGTGCTTGACTGTCCGTTTGACACTTCGGACAGACTGCTGGAAGAGATAGACGAAAAAATCATCATCATGGATCTGCACGCCGAAGCCACCGCGGAAAAGCGTGCGCTCGCCTGTTATCTTGACGGCAGAATAAGCGCGCTGTACGGCACGCATACGCATGTGCAGACCGCCGACGAGCAGATTCTTCCCGGCGGCACCGGATTTATCACCGACGTCGGAATGACGGGGCCGGTGAATTCTGTTATCGGGGTTTCGATTGACGCCGCTATCGAAAAAATGAAGACCAAAATGCCGGTTCGTCTGAATTATGCGGACGGTCTCTGTATGCTCAACGGGATTATTTTTACAATTGACGAAAAAACCGGCAAAACAACCCAGGTGGAGCGGATTAATATTTCGTAACGACGGAGGTGAACGGATTGCGTTTCAAAGAATTATGGCTTCGGCTGTCTGCGCTGGCGCTGGCGGTGTCAATGATATGTGTGCTTACAGGCTGCGACGATGTGGGATATGACTGGGAGGCCGCTGATGAACGCCGTTCGCAGTTATATCATACCTCTCTGGACACGGAAAACAAGGTTGACATCAGTTCGATAGGCGAAACGGATCTGACGCTGCCCTACACCGCTGACGACGACTTTAATCCATATACCTGTCAATCCACCCTTACCAAGAATATCTGCGGTCTGCTTTATGACAGCATGATTCAGATCAATCCCGATTATGAAGTGGAATATGTCATTGCCAAGTCAATCAAGGTGGATCACACCATTATCACCGTTCAGATTCGTTCGGGCATTGTTTTTTCAAACGGAGATCCCCTCACATCGGACGACATCAGCTATTCTTTTTTTCTGGCGACCCGCAAGGAAAGCTGCTACTACGAACAGCTGAAGAATGTTATTTCCTGCTCGGCCAAGGGCATGACAGTTACCTTTGTGACCCAGACGGAAAATGTGAATTCCTACAAACTGCTGGACTTCCCGATCGTTCATTTTGATCAGAAGGCCAACAAAAACCTTCCACCGGTGGGCAGCGGCAGATTCAAATTTGCCACCATGTCGGACGGCGTTACCCCGAACAAGACGCTTCTTGTCAGGAACGATAAGTGGTATAACCCCGACAAGGTATCCATCGAAACCATCTCACTCAGGGAATTGCCGACCGTCGAGAGCATCATTCACAGCATAGAGATCGGCACGGTGTCATATATGTACACCGATATGCGGGACGGCACGCCCAAAAGCGTCAATGCCAATTTCCGCAAGGTGGATATCAACCATTTGATTTACCTTGGAATCAACACCAACGACACAGCCCTTGCCGATGAAAACGTGCGGCACGCCATCAGCTATGCCATCAGTACCAACGAGGTTGCCGCTGCCGGATTCGGAGGAATGGCAGTGGGCGCTACCGGCCCGTTTACTCCCGGCTGGCGGGAGGCTGCCCGGTATCAGACGGGCAACGGGCGATCCAGCATCAGTCTTGCGCGTGACGCGCTCGATCAATCCGGCTACGTGCTTATCAATAACGGCATCCGTGAGGATCAGAGCGGCAAGCAGCTTTCCTTCAATCTGCTGGTGTGCCGCAAGAACGCGAGGCATATGGCTGCCGCCGAGAGCATCAAGAATCAGCTTGCCCGGGTGGGAATCAATGTGGATATTACCGAAATTTCCGGAAACGGTCTGATAACCAGGGCCGCGGAGGGAAAATATCATCTGTACCTTGCGGAATATTCTCTGCTCAATGATATGGATATCGGCAAGCTCTTCACGCCTGAAGAAGGACTGTACAACGGACCGCTTCCTTATGACTCGGTGCGGACATACACCAACTACCGCCTGGGACTCGGACAGATAGATGAATTCATCACGGCCTTTGAGAGTGAGCTGCCGTTTATTCCACTGTGCTACCGTTCGGGAATGGCTGTATTTGCGCGATCAATTGAGGGCGTTGGCGAGATAAGTGAGGATCAGCTTTTTTACAATATGCAGAACTGGAAGGTTACAAAAACAGGTCCTTCCTCCTGAAAATGAGATAATAAATGTAAAATTAACAAAATATTTATTGTTTGATCCGAAAAAACTGCTCTTTTTGCATTGTAAAAACAGCAACTTTGTGTTATAATTCATACGATAACAACCTTTTGCTGTGGAATGATGATTCCAAGGCAGAGAGAGATTCAGCGTTATTTACTTTCACTGTGTAAAAATTTTTTGTTTAGGGAGTGCTTACTTTGATTAAAGGCTGTGTTTTGCGCGACGCTATTATTTCCGGCGCAAATCTGATCGAAAATAAGAAGCGTTCGGTTGACGAACTCAACATCTTTCCGGTTCCTGACGGAGATACCGGTACCAACATGTCCATGACCATGTCGGCCGCCCGCAAGGA
>ONYN01000028.1 GCA_900322085.1 uncultured Eubacteriales bacterium
AGAGCCTGTTCAGTATCTCTCCACGCACGGCTTGCTTGCATCTTTTCCGCCATATTTCACCAAAATCCTCGGCAATACACCAAGTATTACCTGCGGTTTTGGCTTCATATGACGAAAAATCTGACAGCGCAATCCGCACACGTGGAGATACTGAACAGGCTCTAAGAAGATGGAGGAAATAAAAATGGCGGATACAGATAATTTTGACCTGGATTCATTTGATTTTGGAGAATTTGACAGCCTTGACACGGGAGTGAATATCAAGCGTCAGCCGGTTTTGACTCCCGATGTCTCAAACATCGTCACATCACTGAAAAAGCGAGCCATGATTGTCATCTTTATCATAGACATTTCGGGCAGCATGAAGGGGGCGCGCATCGGAGCGGTCAACGACGCTGTCCGGAATGTTCTTCCTGAGCTGAAAAAGCGTGAGAAGAGTAACACCTCAGCGGAAATCCGCATAGCGATCATGGAATTCTCCAATGACGCACATTGGAGGACGCTTCTGCCTGAGCCCGTATCTACATTTCAATACCGTGATATAACCGATGTTTACGGCGGAACCAATTACGGCAAGGCCTTTGAAAAACTGAATGAAAAGCTTTCGGCTGATCAGTTTATGAATTCTACTGCCGGCGCATACACTCCGCTCATCGTTTTTATGACGGACGGAAAGCCGTCGGATATGGGGCTTTACCGCGAATACTTAGATGAGCTTAAGCGAAACAAGTGGTTCAGATATTCCACCCGTGTGGGAATAGCAATTGAAGACGGCGCACTCAGTGAGGATTGCAAACGTGTGCTTACGGAATTTACCGACAACGAAAAGAATGTATTTGAGGCAAAAAACACGGCCGTTCTCGTTCGGCAGATCAAGCTGGTAACGCTTACCGGAGTGGATTCCGTTACGCACCAAGGTTCGGTGCAGAATCAACATGCGCCTTCAGAGCCGGTGCGGGTAAAGATTCGTTCATTTCCGAGTGTACCGGTTCAGGGCAACAGCGAGTCGGTAAACGCACCTGCGCCAACAGTGGCGCAGACGTCGAACCCTACGCTGCCAATCGGGGAAATTGACTGGGACAGCGATTTTAATTTTTGATTGAGGTGACACGATAAATGCAGCCTTATGTTCAATTGAATTCACACTGCATCGGAAAAAGTCATCTTTCCGCAAATGAGCCGTGTGAGGACTATTCCATGTCATACGGCGATTCATTGCTTTCCGCGGCAGTCATCAGCGACGGCCACGGTGACAGCAATTGTTTCCGAAGCGCTGACGGTGCCAGATTTGCCTGCGAAATCTGTATTCATCTTTTCAGGCAGTTTCAAGGAGTAACCAGCCATATAAAAGAGATTCGCTCTTGTGATTTTGAAGAAATGGTTGGTTCACTTGAAAAGGAAATCTCTTCAAAGTGGAAAAAGAAGGTAATCTCTGATGCTGCTGCCAGACCGTTTACACGACAAGAAATTGAAATGGTCGCACCTGAGACAGGTGTACAGTATCTCAACGGTGAAAATCTTGAGATGGCATACGGATGTACGCTTGTGGCGTCGATGCTGACGCGTCATTATTTTCTGTGTATTCAGATAGGCGATGGCAAGTGTGTTGCGGCATATCCGGGCGGAATATTTGTCGAGCCTGTGCCAAACGACGAAAACTGTGTCGGCAACCGTTCCACTTCGCTATGCGATCCCAAATCCGAAGGCTTGTTCAGGCATTATTTTAGCGATATATTGCCGCTTGCGGTATTTGTTTCATCAGACGGTGTTGAAGAAAGCTTTGATCTTTCGGGACTATATCATTTCTTTTATTCTTCCGCATACTGGTGCAGGGAAGAGGGCATTGCATCTGCTCAGAGCCAACTCGATGACCTTTTGCCAAAAATCAGCGAAGGGGGAAGCGGCGACGATGTGAGCATGGCCTCAATCGTATCATCCGAAGGAGAACTGTCATCGCCAAAGCAGGCTTTGAAGCAGATTTATCAGAGAGTCAATGCTGTCAAAGAAAGCGTTGAACAGCTTGATGCTCTCATTGAGCGCGAAAACGAGAGACTTTCGGATAAGAAAAGGCAGATAGAAAAAGCAGAATGTGAGCTTGATTCCTTAAGAAAAATGATTTCTGAAAAAGAAGAAAGCTATCTTGCGGCATGCGAAGAATGTGAGGCAATCAAAGCGGAGCTATTTGATCTCAATCAAAAGCGAACATCCGCATTATCACAGTCGGAAAAAGCCGAAGCGTACAAAGCATCGGCGGAGAAATATTGGTTTGAAGAGTATAAAAGGCTTGGAATAGGCGGATTCATGCAGGTTGACACAGAAATAAAGGTTGAGAATGAACAATGATATGTAATTATTGCACAAGAACACTTGGTAAAAAAGCGATTGTTTTTGAACAAAAAAGAGAAATAAATTAAACATCTTGTAAATTGCATTGTTATGTGATATTATAATATACAAGATTATGGTAGGAAGGATAAAAGAGTGGGGCGACCCACTCTTTTGTTTGTATATCAGGAGGTGTATGCATTTGGCAGGAAAGAAACACGGCGGCAATACGGTGGCGACCGTTACGTCGATCGTCAAGCCAATAGCGGAAAAATTGGGTCTGATTTTGTGGGACGTGAGATTTGTCAAGGAAGGTGCCTCGTGGTATCTGCGCATTTTCATTGACAAGGCCGGCGGAGTGACGCTTGACGACTGCGAGGCAATGAGCCGTGCAGTAAGCGATCCGCTCGACGAAGCTGATCCCATAAGTCAGGCTTATTTTCTTGAGATTTCATCTCCGGGCATTGAGCGTGAGCTTACCCGACCGGAACATTTTGAGGCGATGAAGGGCAGGGAGGTTTCGGTGAATCTGTTCCGGCCTACCGAGGACGGCGAGAAGGAAATCATCGCTACCCTTGTCGGGCTGGACGGTGACAGCATTATGCTCGCCGATCTGGACGGAGTCAATTTTGAGATTAATAAAAAGGACGCCGTTTCGGTAAAGCTGTATGACTGCGAGGATTACGGCGATCTCGATTATGACGAATAAGAGATTTAATTGGAGGTTATAATAAATGGCTAAAAGCAAGGCAAAAAAAGAAGAGGAAAGTATTTTCGACGCGCTTGCACTTCTGGAAAAGGAAATGAATATTCCCAGCGATTACATGATTGAAAAGATAACCAACGCAATCAGAATCGCTTTGAAAAAAAGCAATAACGGCAATGATGATATCCAGATCCGCATAGAGCCGGAAAACAAAATCTTCTCGGTATTTATCAGAAAGACGGTCGTGGAAAAGGTTGTCGACAGCGGACGCGAGGTGCTGCTTGACGTCGCTCTCAAACACGATCCTTTTGCCGAAATAGGCTCGGTTGTTTCGCTTAAGCAGGATCCAAAGCAGTTCGGAAGAATTGCCGCGCAGACTGCCAAGCATATCATACATCAGGGAATCAGAGATGTTGAAAAAGGTCAGGTGGCCGAGGAATTCCAGAACCGCCATCAGGAGCTGGTCACAGCTACTGTGGACAGAATTATTCCGGATACAGGCGATGTGGTAGTCAAGATAGGGGATCACGATGTGGTTCTCTCCAAAAACGAACAGGTCGGCAATGAGCATTTTGAAGTCGGAGATCTGATTAAGGTTTATGTGGTCGATGTAAAAATCGGTGACAGAGATCTTCGCACTACCATTTCAAGAACGCATCCCGGCATGGTCAAGAGGCTGTTTGAAACAGAAGTCCCCGAGATTTTTGACGGTACAGTGGTGATCAAGTCGGTTTCCCGAGAGGCCGGCAGCCGTACAAAGATAGCCGTGTGGAGCAACGACGAAAATGTGGATCCGGTAGGTGCCTGCATAGGACCCAGAGGCTCGCGCGTAACCAAAATTGTTGAAGAACTCGGCGGAGAAAAAATAGACATCATAAAATACAGCGAGGATCTTTCGGAGTACATAGCCAAGGCTCTGTCTCCGGCTGATGTAACAAGTGTGGAAATCCTCGATGAATCAGCAAGATCATGCCGCGTGACCGTTCCGGCAAGTCAGCTTTCGCTCGCAATCGGCAATAAGGGACAAAATGCCAGACTCGCAGCACGTCTTACCGGCTGGAAGATAGACATCCGCTCTGAGGAAGAAATGATGGCGGCAGCGGAAGAAAACGAAGAAGACTTATTGGAAGAAGAAAGCGACGAGCTTTTTACTGATGAGGAAGAAAACGGAGCTTTTGCGCAGGCAGAAGCCGAAGAAACGCAGGATGAAGAAACTGAGGAATAATCCCGTAATGATAGACTGATGCAGGAAAGGAGAAAAAAGCCGTGCAGCAAAAGATCAAAAAAATCCCCATGAGGACGTGTATAGGCTGCGGTACCGAGAAGCCAAAAAAGGAGCTTGTTCGAGTAGTCCGAGACCCGGAGGGGAATCTCAGCGTCGATCTGACCGGCAAGAAAAACGGTCGTGGAGCGTATATATGTCACAGTGCTGAGTGTCTGAAAAAGGCCAGAAAAGGCAGGCGGCTTGAAAAATCCTTTTCCATGCAGATACCTGACGAAGTATATGATGAATTGATGAGGGGGATTGCCGCAGATGAATAACAAGCTGCTTTCACTGCTCGGGCTTATGCGCAGAGCCGGGAAGCTGTCGCTGGGTTTTGACGCTGTGGCAGAAAGTGTGAATTCAGGCGCAAGCTGTCTGATTCTTACCACCGCAGATATTTCACCCAAGACCTTAAAGGAGCTGAATTACAAAATCAACAACAGAACCGACGTAATTGCCATTGACTGCGATCAGGATAATATGCAGAAGGCTATAGGCAAGGCCGTCAAAATCATTTCAATCAATGATAAAGGATTCGCTCAAAAGGCAAAACTTTTGATGGAAACAGATCACGGGGAGGAATAATATTTGGAAAAATTAAAAATTAAAGTAAGCCAATTGGCAAAGGATATGGGAATGACCGGTAAGGTTCTTGTAGAACTCCTTAAAAAGAACGGTGACCCGAACAAAAAATATACCACAACAACGTCTCTCGAAGGCGATGAGCTTGACATGGCATATGAGCTTATCACGAAGGAGCATTCCGTTGACAGCTTTGATCAATTTCTCTCTCAGGCAAAGCGCATGGAGGCTTCTGATGTATCTGAGGTTGTCATTGAAGAAAACAAACCGATCAAGAACAACGTCAAGCCGGAGAAATCAAAGCCCGAAACAAAACCTGAAACGCGAAAGACGGAAGAAACAAAAACATCCAAGACGGTAAAGCCTGCCGCAAAGGAAAAGGCTGAAAAGGTTGCTTCAGATAAAAAATCTGTAAAGACAAAAACTGAAAAAACCGAGATAAAAACAAATGCAGTTCAGCCGGAGACAAAGTCCAAGGCTGAAAAGGCAGATGGCAAGGCAAATGCAAAAACGGAGACAATCAAGCCTGAGGTCAAACCTGTTTCCAAGACTGAGCCAACTCCAAAGGAAGTGGTTGCAGATAAGCCAAAGGAAACAGAAAAGGTTGAGAAACCCGCTGTGCAGGTAAAAACAGCATCATCTCCTGTGGGGCAGCGTGCAGCTGTTATTGGCCAGATACAGATAAAGCCTCAGCCCAGAGTGGAGAAGAAAAAAGAAGCAAAAGACATAAGCCGAGAAAGAGATAACCGCGATCGCAGGGCCAATGTCGTCCAGGACGGCCAAAGACGCGACAAGGCGCCCCAGTCCAAACAGCCGGCATCACAGTCGACATCCTCCAGGAGTACTCCTGTAAAGTCGCAGCTTCCGATTTCCAAGCCTGCCGCGAAGGTTCCGGTCAAGGCCGCCACCAACAAGCCGATAGATCCCAAATTCCAGCAGCCGCAGAAGCAGAAAAATCCTTCCCAGCAGCCCAGAAGAGTGGAACCTCCCACAACAAGAATTGTAGATACACGTACGACAGACCTGAATGCCGATAAGTACAATACTCGTTACGACGATATGGCCATGGAAAAGGAATTCGGGCGCCGCAATGAGAGTACCGCAAATAAGCAGAAGCTTCATCAGAAGTCCCAGGATTACCGCAAAAAGAAGGGCGGCAAGAAGGAGACAGAAGCTGAGCGTATGCGCAGAATTGAAAAGGAGCGTAAGAGCAAGCCGATTACCATTACCGTTCCGGAAGAAATCACAGTCGGCGAGCTTGCTCTCAGACTCAAGGTCACAGCTTCGGAAGTCATTAAGAAGCTGATGCTCATGGGGACTATGGTAACGATCAACGACGTCATTGATTTTGATACTGCCTTCCTTGTTGCGGCGGAGTGCCATGCCAAGGTTGAAAAGGAAGTCGTATTGACCATAGAGGAACGCATTATTGATGATAGCGAAGATACCGATGCAAATCTTGTACCCAGAAGCCCTGTAGTGGTTGTTATGGGTCACGTAGACCACGGCAAGACTTCTTTGCTCGACGCTATCCGTACAACACATGTAACAGCCACCGAAGCAGGCGGAATTACCCAGCATATCGGCGCTTACCGCGTTTCGATTGCAGACCGCGAGATCACATTCCTTGATACTCCAGGCCATGAAGCGTTTACAACTATGCGTGCGAGAGGTGCGCAGGTCACCGATATAGCGATTCTTGTTGTTGCCGCAGACGACGGCATCATGCCGCAGACTGTTGAAGCCATCAACCACGCAAAGGCTGCTAATGTTCAGATCATAGTGGCCATCAACAAGATTGATAAGGTCGGAGCAAATCCTGATCAGATTAAGCAGCAGCTTACAGAATACAACCTTGTTCCAGAAGAATGGGGCGGTGACGTAATGTGTATTCCCGTTTCCGCCAAGACGCACGAAGGACTTGATGATCTGCTCGAGAGCATTATTCTTGTCGCGGATGTAATGGAACTGCGTGCCAATCCCTCACGTTCCGCTAAGGGAACTGTCATCGAGGCAAGACTGGATAAGGGCAGAGGACCGGTTGCGACAGTGCTTGTTCAGAACGGTACACTCCATACCGGAGACATCATAGTGGCAGGCACATCTGTAGGACGTGTGCGTGCGATGCTCAATGACAAGGGAGAGCGAGTGGATTCCGCCGGACCTTCTATTCCGGTTGAAATCACCGGACTTGACGAAGCACCTACGGGCGGCGATATTTTTGACTCTGTCAGCGATGAAAGACTGGCCAGAGAGCTTGTCGAGCAGCGTAAGCAGAAGCAGAAGGACGAAATATTCAAGCAGCGTACACAGGTCACTCTCGACAATCTCTTCAGCCAGATGCAGGAAGGCGAGATGAAGGAGCTTAAGATTATCATCAAAGCCGATGTTCAAGGCTCTGTGGAAGCTGTCAGACAGTCGCTTGTCAAGCTGTCGAACGAAGAAGTGCGTGTAAATGTCATTCATGGTGCAGTCGGTGCCATCAGCGAATCCGATGTTATGCTAGCCGATGCCTCTCAGGCGATCATTGTAGGTTTCAATGTCCGTCCCGATCCTGTGGCGGAGGAATACGCCAAGCGTCAGGGCGTTGATATGCGACTCTACCGCATTATTTATGACTGCATCGAGGAAATTCAGGACGCAATGAAGGGTATGCTTGCTCCGAAGACCAGAGTGATCGAACTTGGCAAGGCTGAAATACGCATGGTATATAAGATTACCGGCGTTGGCATTGTAGCGGGCTGTTATGTCACTCATGGTAAGATTCAGCGCAACGCACAGATAAGAGTTGTGCGTGACGGAATAGTGCTTGCTGAAGACAAAATTGCTTCACTTAAGCGCTTCAAGGACGACCAGAAGGAAGTTGCCGAGGGTTACGAATGCGGCATTACACTTGAACGCTACAGTGACATTAAAGAAAGCGATATTCTGGAGGCATTTATCGTAGAAGAATACAGAGATTAAGCACGCTTACAGCGGGAGGTTTTTTGATACATGTCAGGACATAGAATCAACCGTATCAGCGAGGACATAAAGCGCGAGCTTTCAGCGATATTCAGAACTCTCAAGGATCCGCGAGTGAGCGATATGATCACTGTGCTGAGGGTGGACGTGACAAATGACCTATCATATGCCACGATTCACGTCAGCACTATTGAGGGGGAAGAAAAGACTGCCGAATCGGTCAAGGGATTGAAATCCGCTCAGGGATACATCCGCAGAGAACTCGGTTCGGCGTTGAAGCTGCGTCATGTTCCGGAGCTTCGCTTTGTGGCGGATAATTCCATCGCCTACAGCGCCGAGATTAATAAAATACTCAAAGGACTTCACATTGAGGATAACAGTGAAAATAAATCTGATGTCAATGGAGAAGAGTCCGTAGAGGAATAATCAGAAAAAATATTGGACTTTTTGGCTTGTGCTGAAAAGTCCAATGTGCTATAATGGAAATGGCAGTTAATCTACGGCAGATTTAATAATAATAGGAGTTGAATTAATTATGGCTTCAATTAAAAAAAGAACCAAAAAAGCACTTTCTATTTGTGGTGAGACAGAAAAAGATTTCAAGAATCAGATCGTAAAAACAGCCAAAGCATTGCGTAAAATGGATCATGTAGTAATCCTCTCACACCGGGCTCCCGATGGAGATACGCTTGGATGTGCGTTTGCACTGTGCCGTGGACTGCGTTCACTTGGTAAAAAGGCAGTGGTAAAATGCGCAGATGATATTCCCGAAAAGTATTCGTTTATGTATCAGAGGATGGAAGACCAGACCTTTGAACCGCAATATTTTGTGTCTGTGGATATTGCCGCCCCGCACCTTTTGGGAAAGCTTACGGAAGAATATGAAAATAAGATCAATTTGTGCATAGACCATCATATCAGTAATTCTATCAATGCACCTTTGAAATTAGTCGATGCAAACGCTTCTGCTACAGCGGAACTGATCTGGCTGGTGCTTTGCGCAATGGGAGTTGAATTGAATAAGGACATAGCTTCATGTTTGTTTGCTGCGATATCGACAGATACCGGCTGTTTTAAGTATAGCAACGTCACTCCACGCACACATCTGATTGCTGTAGAACTGATGAAATACGGTGTAGAATGTGCCGAAATCAACTTCAAACTGTTGGATGAAGAAAGCCCTGCTAAGTTGGAGCTTAAGAAGCAGGCGCTTGCAACTCTGGAATACTTCTGTGACAAAAAATGCGCGTTGATTACTATAACATCTGAAATGATGGAACAATCAGGCGCATCTCCGGAGGATATGGACGGAGTTTCCAATATTCCCAGAAGCATAAGCGGAGTAGAGTGCGGCATTACTATGAGGGAAGTTTCTGACGGATGGAAAATATCGGTTCGTTCAACAGATAAGGTCAACGCTTCTGAACTTTGTGGAAAGTTCGGCGGTGGTGGACATAAGGCAGCGGCAGGCTGCAAGTTTAATGAAAGTTATGAAGAATCCAAAAAAAAGCTTATTGACGCAGTATGCGGAATATTGAAGTGATAAATGCGCATGAAAAGCATAAAAGCTTTACATGGATATAACTTGAAAAGCTAAATGACTTTACAAAAATCTCGGAGTGATTTTACTATATGGGCTGGCAAAACAGTGACGTAAACGGAATATTGCTGCTGGACAAACCTGTTGATTTTACGTCATTTGATGTGTGTGCGGTGGTAAGAGGTATGTTGCATATCAAAAAGGTCGGACATTCAGGTACTCTTGATCCGATGGCAACGGGAGTTCTGCCGATATTGGTAGGTTCCGCAACACGTGCGCTGGATCTGATTCCTTCGCATGACAAGACATATGTTGCGGGATTTCGTCTAGGTATGACCACAGATACACTCGATATCACCGGTAGGGTAACATCGGAATGTAGTGCTAAAATTGACCAATTGACACTTGAAGATGCGATAGGGGAATTTTGCGGAGATATCATGCAGGTGCCTCCCATGTATTCTGCTGTGTCTGTCGGAGGCAAGAAGCTTTACGATCTGGCCCGACAGGGGGTGGAAGTGGAGCGTCAGGCAAGACCTGTCACTATCCACAGCATTATCCTTGATGAATATGATGCGGATACTTTATCGGGAATTATTACCGTTTCCTGCTCAAAGGGAACGTACATTCGCACGCTGATTGATGATGTAGGCAAAGAATTGGGGTGCGGTGCGGTACTAACATCACTTCGCCGCACCGAATCATCCGGAATTTCGGTTGACAGATGCATGACACTTGCCAAAGCGCAGGAGTATAAAGATCAGGGAATTCTTGAGACCAAGCTGCTGCCGGTCGACGCAATTTTTGAGGAGTATCCGGCTGTATATATATCAGAGAATCAGGCTGTACGTTTTAATAATGGCGCGACTCTTGCACTTGAACGGTTGCAGCCTCCTGTAATAGAAGGAATTCGACAGCAGCACAGACTTGATGCCGATATATATCCTCAGGAGTCGTTATATCGCGTATATTCACGCGCTGATAACTCATTTCTCGGATTGGGAATCAAGAAGACCGATGAACTGCGCGTAATGAAAAGATTTTGACAAGGCGATGATCCAATGAATACATACAATCAAATACCCGGGTTGAAAAAAACGGCAATAGCACTGGGGTGTTTTGACGGGATTCATCTGGGGCATTTGGCCGTAATAGAAAAGCTGCAATGCTGTCAAGCTGACAACCTTGTCAAATCAGTGTTTTCTTTTTCCGATGATCTGATTGTAAAAAAAGGCGCAGAACAAATTGCTTCATTGGAAGATAAGAGAGACATACTGGCTGGATTAGGTGTTTCGGAGCTGATACTTCCGTCTTTCGAATCGCTGAGGAATTACTCGCCAGAAGCCTTTTTCAATGATATACTGGTGAAAAAGCTCGATTCCAGACTTCTTATCTGCGGTGAGAATTACCGATTTGGCCGACTTGCAGCGGGCGACAGCAAATTGCTCAGGGACTTGTGTGTTAGACAGGGAATAGAATGTATCATTGTTCCGCCTGTCATGTGGGACGGTGAGATTATTTCTTCTTCCAGAATAAGGCAAGCTTTGCGTGCAGGCGAGCCTGAGTTGGCGGCGGCAATGCTGGGCAGGCTTTTTAGCTATCGGCTGGAAGTGGTTCACGGGCGTAAGCTGGGCAGGCAACTTGGTACTCCTACCATCAATCAATATTTTCCAGATGGATTCATTATACCCGCGTATGGGGTATATGCTTCGATTACCGAAATTGACGGCAAAAAATACGCTTCAGTTACCAATATAGGAGTGAAACCGACAGTCGGTTCAATCGAGCCACTCAGTGAAACATGGATTACAGACTTCAATGACGATCTGTACGGCCAATACATCAGGGTGAGTCTTGTGAGTTACATGCGGAAGGAGTGTAAATTTGATTCGATAGAAGAATTGAAGGAAGCCATTCACAGCGACGGTGTAATGTCAAAAAGCTTGACAGAGAATTATCTTAAGTAAGAGGTGACGATTTGGAATTTGATATGGAAATTCAGCTTGAAACAAATACAGTTTCTTGTACGGTCACGGAGGAAATGCTTGAAAAAAATCTGGGCTGCGGAGACACAGAAACATATGCTATTGGCATGATGGTTTCGCTAATGGAGAGAACCGCAAAGGAACTGGCAGAAAGGCATATTCCCGAAGGCTACACAACCATAGGTGTAATGCTCAATACAACTCATGTTGCTCCCACCGTATGCGGAAAGGAAGTAACGGCCACTGCCGTTCTTCTCGAACATGCTGAAGGTCAGTTTTATTTTGAGATAACGGCAAGCGATGACCGTGGCGTTATCGGAGAGGCAACTCACCAAAGGGTTGCTGTTCCGCTTGAAAAATTCAATCAAAAGGCAAGGCGTAGAGGTGGTGTTCAATAAACAATGAATAGAAAATGTGTACTTTTTGACCTTGACGGTACGCTCTTTGACTCTTCCGAAGGAATAAAAATGTGTTATCGCAAAGGTCTTGCGCGTTTCGGAATAGTTGTTGAGGATGACAGTGATCTTGATAAAGTGATTGGGCCTTCGCTGTATGACAGCTACAGCCGGTTCTTTGGCCTTGAGGGCGAAGACGTTATCGAGGCGGTAAGGATATACCGAGAGCTTTACAACCATGAGGGAATATACAGGGTTAAAATGTATGAGGGAGTGGATTGTATGCTTAAATCTCTAAAGCAAAACGGCTTTACAGTTTGTCTTGCCACATCGAAACCTTACGTTATGGCTGAGAAAATATTAGATTTTTCTGGGCTTAAGCCCTATTTTGATGTGTTGTGCGGGGCAAATCTGGACGGAAGCATGCGCGACAAGATTGAATTAATCAACGAATGCTTAAAGCAATCTGGATTTACAGATAAAAGCGTTGTTTATATGGTGGGTGACAGGTTTTATGACATTGCCGGGGCATTGAATACGGGCGTTCATTCTGTGGGTGTGACCTACGGATTTGGCACGTTTGAGGAACTGTTCGCAGCGGGAGCGGAATTCATCTGTACTTCACCCGAAGAGGTTGCAAAGCTTCTTGTGAACTGATTATGTGCATTTCATTTGATTTCTTTTTGCTGCTCATTTTTTGTGAAATTTGTATTGACATATCGATATAATGCGTGTTAAAATAGTATCGTTAATTATTTGTCAATGGGTCTTTATTTACTATTTTTAGGGTACTGGAGATGAATATATGCTTCTTGCCGTTGATGTTGGAAATACTAATATTACCGTCGGGGTTTACGATGGAGAATCGCTTGGATTTACCGCGAGAATTTCAACCGATTCGGATCGTACAGGCGATCAGTATGCGGTGGAATTCATGGGTATATTTGTGCTGTATAAGTGTGATGTAAATCTTATCGACGGTGCGATTGTATCCTCGGTCGCTCCTGCCGTAACCAATTCAGTGTGCAGTGCGATATCAAAGGTTGTCAATGTTGATCCGATTCTGGTCGGACCGGGAATAAAGACCGGACTTAACATCGCTATCAACGATCCGGCTGAACTGGGTGCTGATTTGCTGTGTGCTTCTGTCGCTGCACTTAATAAATATCCGCTTCCGAATGCGGTGTGTGATCTCGGCACGGCAAGCACAATATTCGTATTGGATAAGGACGGAAAAATGATCGGTGGAATCATTTACCCCGGAATTCGCACATCGCTGATGGCATTGGTCAATAATGCAGCTCTTCTTCCTCAGATCAGCTATGAAAAGCCCAAGCAGGTTGTCGGTCGCAATACAATTGACTCTATGAGATCCGGAATTATTCTCGGTGCAGCGTCACTGCTTGACGGTATGCTGGAAAGAATTGAGGAGGAGCTTGGAATGCCGGTTACGGCAATTGCCACCGGAGGTTTTTCACCTGACATAGTGATTAATTGCAAGAGAGAGTTCATACTTGATGAAAATCTTGTATTGGAAGGCTTGCGCCTTCTTTATGAAAAGAACACAAGAAAACATAAGGCATAAAAAATAATTGATTTGATATTGCAGGCGGAAACGCCTTCGATATATATTAAATTTGCGCTGTATCATACAATATTTCATTGATGAACGGCAGCAGGAGGTATTTTTTATGAACAATGGTTCAAAAAGAGTCAACACTGTCAAACTCGTCGGTGTTGCGCTGTTCACGGCTATCGTAGTCGTGCTTCAGTATCTGGGCAGCTTTATCAAGTTTGGCCCGTTTTCAATTTCGCTGGTACTCGTGCCAATCGTAATCGGGGCAGCGCTATACGGCAAGACCGCAGGCGCATGGCTTGGTTTTGTGTTTGGCATTGCAGTGCTTATTTCCGGCGACGCAGCAGCTTTTCTGACAATTAATTTTGTCGGAACCATTCTTGTCGTGCTACTTAAGGGGACTTTGGCAGGGCTTGCTGCCGGAGCGGTTTACAAGGCTATTGAGAGCAGGAACGTCACATTTGCTGTCATTGCTTCTGCAATAGTATGCCCCGTTGTCAATACCGGAATTTTCCTGATTGGTTCAGTAGTATTCTTTATGGATACCATGAAGGCATGGGCAGAGGGCATGGGCTTTGGTTCTAATGTATTCGGCTTTATGATTTTCGGTCTGGTCGGTGCAAACTTCCTGTTTGAACTTCTGGTGAACGTAGTTCTCAGCCCGGTTATTGTCCGCTTGATTCAGGTCGGCACAAAGGCAAAGATTAAATCCGTGTAATTCAATAGAATAATAAAACCAATTAAATTATCAAATAAAAAAAGTGTGCCAATGGGCTCAGCGATCATTGGCACACTTTTTTATTTATTTGCTGCTTTTGACATGTACAATTACATATTCGGAATGATGTTCCGTTCTGAGATCGTAGCCCCAGCCCGCAATTCCGGATGTCACTATTGCGTTGAGATTTCCCTGTTTTTTGTACCCATAATTCAGATCACTGAATCCGATGAGGTCATTAAAAAATCCTAGAGGGAAGGTCTGTCCGGCATGTGTATGACCCGACAATACGAGATCGCATCCTGCCTTTTCCAGATTATCATAGTCCGACGGCTCGTGATCCGCGACAATTACAACCTTTTCCATATCAGAAGCTGCCGTAAGGCTGGCAATTTCCTTTCTTGTGTCGTTGGAATCAAGCTTATCCGCACGTCCTATAAGAAACAATTCGCCGTTGATTTCAAGAGATTCGTCCTCAAGAATCGTTATTCCGCAGTTGGCAATTGTCTCGTCAAGCTGCTCATTTGTGAAATGAGGGGAGGGATTGTAGTTGCTTTTGTCGTGATTTCCATATACATAATACACACCGTATTTGCTTTTAATGCCTCCCAGAATTCCAAATGCCTCCTGCATCTGTGAAAGCGTTGTGCTTTCGTCAACCAGATCACCGCAAAGGATCACAATATCCGGCGAATGTCCCGATATAGAATCAGCCGCCTGTTTCAGCTGTTCGGCGTCGAGTGAAATTCCGTAATGTAAATCTGCAAGCATTGCAATATTATAGTCGGACGAGATATCCTTGTCAGTAGTAACGTCATATTCGGTGCATACAACGTGATACATGTTGTATTTTCCATACGCTGTCACAAGAGCAGTCAGAATAATAGCTGCTGCTCCTGTTTTGTAAGCGTATTTTATCCACTTCGGAAAGTTTTTTTCGCTCACCTTTCTGTTCATGCGCCATTTTTTTGCAATTACCGCTGCCATATCCGCAAAGATCAGAAAGACAATCAGGTGCATGACAATAATAAAGTATCTTAAAAAAAAAAATGCGGGAATAAGCATCAGAACGAAAACGCATATGCTTATAATGGTTTTTTTAAGCTTTGAAAGTCCCGAACCGAGAAAGTCCGTGATCCGGTATATTTTTCTGAATAGGTAAATATGCGCGGCAATACCTGCAACCGAAAAGATCACAAGCATAAATAGGAACACACCCATGATAGAACCGTCCTTTCCGAAGTAATTACATTGCAGTTGATGACTCTTAGTGAATCTTGGCTCCGGGGTTAAGACCGTCAACAAAAATTACCTTGACATCTTCTTTGCCGTCAGCGTCAAAGCCGTTGTCTGCGGCCAGTATCATCCCGTTGCTCTCGATGCCGCAGAGCTTTGCGGGTTTAAGGTTCGCTACAACCAGCACGCTTCTGCCCTTGAGATCTTCGGGTTTGTACCACTGAGAAATGCCGCTTGCAACCGTCCTGGGTGTACCAGTGCCATCATCAAGCGTGAGTTTGAGTAG
>ONYN01000306.1 GCA_900322085.1 uncultured Eubacteriales bacterium
TACCAATAAAGCAGATAGTCAGGATTTGCCTTGCTCCGAGTGGAGAAAATACTCCGAATAAAAATTGACCAACTCCCCTATTTACGATATTTTTCAAATTTTACAATCACCTAAAAAGGCAAGTGCAAATGAGGCTTCTGCACTTGCCTGGGAACCCGCTGACATATTTAGTGAAATTATTTCACTATGCCGGGCGCCTATAGCAATCCATGTGCTCATCGGTGGGCGGAACTTGTCCGATGATTGGCGTGCATTGCTATGAGCAGAGTCACCGTGGAGAGCAGCACAAATACAAGCTGCATTACGATGAGCTGCACCGAGCCAATCGCGCTTGTGCTTATGCAGCTGAGACCCGCCACAAACAGGAACCCAATGCCGTAGCATATGCTCTGAATCATCAGTCCTGTGCTTTCGGCGTCCTTCAGCACGACCGCCGCCCGGATGGCCTCTGAGAGAGACTTGAGGCTGCCGTCGGTGGCAATCAGTGCCTCCTGTGCCTCGGTGACTTTGAATGTCACCGAGTCGTAGACGCTGCTGCCCTCGTTGTCCATGATCGAGATGAATCTGGGCGGAATATCAAATACCGACTTGATCAGCTGAATGGTGATGTTGGCGTCGCAGGTGTAAATCATTATGTTGGTTCCGTCCTGGATGAGCTGGAGCAGTGCGTTTCGGGTGTGCATAGCCGCCTTGTATTCCAGCATATAGACTCCCATCAGGCGGTTGTTGACCGCGACGTAGAGCATCTGGAAACAGTCGTTTTTGCGCATTGCGTCAAATTCATCCAGCCGGGCAAGACCTCCGCCGGGGATAAGCACCCGGTGAAGTTCCATCATATCGCGGTTGCCGATCAACACTTTTTTGTCCTTGACCCAAGCGGAAATGCCAAGCTCCGTTTCGTAGGTAATGCTGTCCACCCTCTGACGCAGCCGGGCTTCATCCCGAATCAGTTCGCCGAACACCTCGGCCAGTGCTCCGCCCGCGTCAATCAGCACCGATGCTGCCACAGAAGTGATTTCCTCAATCTCCATGTCGCTTATGGCAAAGCTCTTGCGCACTCTTATGCTGCCGCGTGGAAACAGGTCGGTCGTGTTGATGGCAAACGCGTCGGTGCTGCCGAATTTGTCAACCGAATTCCAGCCGGTGAGCAAGGTGCCGTTGCTTCTGAGATATGCTGTCAGCCTGCTGAGGGGAATTTCCAGACTGAGCAGACCGGTAATGGGAATTCCGGTGAGCAGCTCCGCACAGAGCGCCGAGAAGGCGTTGTTTACGGGATCCACTCCTCCCAAAAAGCCCCTGATAAAGGAAATGACCGCAGTCACAAGCGATGCGATGAGAATGATGGGATAAATTCGTGACATCATGATACTGCACCTGTCCTCACGGCAGGCATTGATGAAGTAATTGGACAAATGCCTTGTGCGCACCACATATGCGATTCTCGCGCCGCTGCTGCCCGAAGCGTGCCTGAGATCGGCGGCAATCGGGCTGTCGTCGGCAGCCATCACCTCGCTGTACATGCCCTTTTTTGACACAAACGCAAAACCTCGCGCCACACGCACGGTATGCAGCAGACGGTTGACGATGTAAATGACCGCAGCCAGACAGAGGGGTGCCGCGAAGGTGGTATCCGAAAGCTTGCCGGTGATCAATGACGAAGCCAGCATGTAAACAATGTGTATCAGCTCGGCGGCAATCGCTGCGGAGAGTGCCGAAAGATTGCTGAAGTTTCTTGATAAGATGCTTCTGAATCCCTCTTTTATGTCCTCAAACAGGATGATGAAAGTGAAGAAAAGCCCTAGCAGAGAAATGATAAGATAAATCACCGTGGAGCCTTCGTCGGTGCTTATATGGGGCAGTGCCATGCCGAATCTGGGAAGCAGTTCGACAGTTGTGAGAAAGGCGGTAATCATGGAAACCTCAAAAAGCTCGAATTTGATGTGTTTTATGCGGCCGCCAAGCTGGGTGCGGATTCTTTCGATCTCCTTTTTGTTGCGGTATTTTGCCTGAGCCAGTTTCTGATCGTCACTGGGCTCAAATCTGCCGCTGTTGATAAAACGTCCGGGATTAATGCGTCTTTCCAGCTCGTACAGGTCGATGTTGCTTTCCCTGCTGCGCACGCGGCGCTTCTGGTCCCCTTTGAGGATTCTGTCGGCGGGGTCGAGATCAACGGGGGAAAATTCCGGTTGGCTTTCCTCCTGAGTGGGAGCCATTCGTTCAGCGAGCGAGAGCTTGATATTCTCGAACTGAATAACGCCGCTGACCAGCCTGAAATTTCCCCGGCCCTTTGCGGCGGGCTGCCGCATATTCCACCCGCGTGGAATCGGCATAGCCTCCATGATGTATGAAATGTCGCGCTGCCGGAGCTTTTTTCTTTTGCGTCCGACATGCGCGCTGTCATTTGTGTTGTTCAACTGAATAAACCTCCTGCCAAAGCTTTCGCGCCGCTGTAACGAAGGTGTCAATCACAAAAACGTCCTACAGCGCGGAAAAACGACATTTTTTCAATGTCGTTTTTCTCATTTGGTAATGTAAAAAAATAACGGAACAGTTCCTTAGAGCCTGTTTAGAATCTCTCCACGCACGGCTTGCTTGCATATTTTCCGCCATATTTTGCCAAAATCCTCGTTAATACACAAAGTATTGCCTGCGGTTTTGGCTTCATCTGGCGAAAAA
>ONYN01000248.1 GCA_900322085.1 uncultured Eubacteriales bacterium
ATGTCGGTGCCATGCTCTTCTATAAGCGCAAACAGCTCCGCTGATTTGATGCAGCCGTGCTTGATGATCTCGCCGAATCCGTCAGTGACATATCTCGGAGGAAGTGTGTAAAGCGTGTCCGCGTCGGCAAGCACCAGACATGGCTGGTGAAAACTGCCAACCAGATTCTTTCCGCAGTCCAGGTCGATGCCGGTCTTGCCGCCTACTGACGAATCATTCTGCGAAAGCACCGTCGTGGGAATCTGCACAAATGGAATGCCGCGGAGATACGTGGCCGCCGCAAAGCCGCACATATCGCCCGTTACGCCGCCGCCCAGAGCCACAGCGAAATCCGACCGCGACAATTCCGCCGCAGTCATCGCCGCGTACATTCCCTCAACGGCAGGAAGGCGCTTGTTTTCCTCCCCTGCCGGGAAGACATGTACAAACACCTTATATCCCACCGCTTCAAGCGATTTTTTAACAGTATCGGCATAAATCGGAGCGACGTTGCTGTCGGAAATAATGACGCACCTCTCGGCTTTTGGCAGAATCATTTTCAAAAGTCCGCCACAGCTCGGAAGAATCCCTCTTTCTATTATAACGTCATACGGAACGCCCGTGCTGACGTGGATCATACGTGAAAAATGTGAAAAACTCATTCGCCAAGTTCCTCCTTGACCATTCGTCCTCTGCCCAGAATGGTTTCCAGCGTCTCGCGGTCGTTTGCCTTTATCGCATCGCACATCTCGGTGATGTTCCTGATGAGCAAATCCAGTTCCTCCGTCAACGCGTCGGAATTCTGCAAAAACAACTCCGCCCAGAGATGTTCGTTCAGCCTCGCGACACGGGAAACATCGCGATAACTTCCCGCCGAAAATCCTCTGTGCTTCAGGCATTGCGGGCTTTGCACATAGGCATTGGCCAGCACGTGCGGAAGCTGCGAGGTGAAGGCAATCATTCTGTCGTGTTCTTCGGGAGAACAAACTACGTGCATTCCGAAGCCGATTTGCACGGCAAAACTGCGCAGCCATTCCACCTGCTCAACGGAGGAATCGTCGGTGGGAGTAATGATAAAGCTCGCGCCCTTAAACAGTTCTGCTTCACTGTTGAGATAACCGCCCTTTTCCTTGCCCGCCATCGGATGGGTTCCCACAAAGACAAAGCCGTGCTTTGCGGCAATGGGAGGCATATTTTTGCATATGTATCGCTTGATGCCCGACACGTCAATGACCAGCGCGCCTTTTTTGAGCCTGCCGCCGATTTCCTCCATATAGGCAACGGCTTCCTCGGGATAAAGCCCCAGAATCACCATGTCGGCTTTTTCTATATTATCATCGGTAAGCTCCTCATGCACCGCTCCGTCCTCCATTGCCTGAAGCAGCGTTGCTCTTGTACGGTTGCGCGCCATGATGTGATAATCGGTGTACTCGGCAATCGCCTTTGCCAGCGAACCTCCGATAAGTCCAAGTCCTATGACGGCTATGTTTTTTATCTTTGTCAATTGTATTACGCCCCCTGAACGTGGGATTTTTGAAGTATATTTTTTTTATGATACCAAATTACAGTACCAATGTCAAGTTACTTTTTAATTATTTAGCGTATTAGCACTTTTAATCGTAAAAATACACAACCAAATCTTTTAATTTTATATTCATGAAAGATAATCGGCAAAATCTACAAATATATCTTGAAATTCAGATAAATATATGCTATTATTGTGTATAATTGTATTTTATATTTTAAGGAGATAGTTATATTTATGAATATCGAATTGCTTGACATGTCCAGAATGACCATTGTGGCGAAGCAGTTTATAAAGACAGGACAATTTGTCTCCGAACTTTCGGTCAGCCCGAAAATTGAGAGCAGGCTTTTTCGTTTTGCGCCACGTGACGGTGAGGCTCCGTTTGAAACCGAATCGTGTGAGGAATGGTTGAGGGAGCTTTCACGCAGGGGTGCTGATGACTGCAAGCTGATCATGCACGATGAGCTTGACACATTTGAGAGACTCGACCGTGTCAACGGTATTCCGTGCTGCATCATATGCTTTTATGGCGACAAGGCTTCCTCGTGGAACAAGCTGTGGACGCTCAATCCCACCAATCAGAAATGGAGCGTGCAGTTCATCGAGATTCCGGTGGATCAAATGCACGACAAGCCGGTGTTCAGCGACGTTTCGGACAACATGGCAACCTTGCTCATCAGAATAAGAGAATTGGCAAGGAAGCTAAAGCTCAGCGAATTTTCATTCAAGTTTTCCGCGGCGCTTAAGGCGCTTCAGGCTGATCTGGTGGATGCTAATATCATTCGCCCCACAAACCGCAGGCTCTTCCAGGCGGCGACTGAGGCATACGTATTCGGCGGCGAGGGTTCATGGACCGATGTGGCAAAATTTGCAGCGGCAGGAAAGGGCTTATCCGGTGAATACGAACTGCTCACCAAGGAGCTGTACAAGGGAATTGCATTGTCGTTGATGTACGCCGTCAACGAGTGGTGACAGTGAGCGCATTTTCACTGATTTGTAATTTGCTCCAAAAAAAATGATAAGTCCGTGATGATTTGGTTCAATCGGCAGATTTTGCCTGATTCGCCCCGATTGGATTGACATGACAGATGAATTGTGGTAAAATAAATTCATGCTTTTGAGAACAACGGCGTTCAGGAAAAGTTCTTTTTCCGGACGCTTTTTTCTCGTTTTGGAGCGTTGAATCTGCCGAAATAGTGGCTTTATTCAACAAATCCGACAAGCGCCGATATAATGATACTGCGGCAGGCTGCCGCAAAGTGAATTTTTGGAGGTTGATTTGTTTATGGCAAAGTACACAAGAGAGGACATCGTCAGGATTGTGAAGGAAGAGGACGTCAAGTTTATCAGACTTCAGTTCACCGACACATTCGGTCACATGAAGAACGTCGCCATCACGGCCAGCCAGCTTGAAAAATGCCTTGATAACCAGTGCATGTTCGACGGCTCGTCAATTGAAGGCTTCGTGCGCATCGAGGAATCCGACATGTATCTCAGACCTGATCTTGATTCCTTCGTAATCTTCCCCTGGAGACCCCAGAACGGAAAAGTCGCCAGATTTATCTGCGACGTCTACAAACCGGACGGAACTCCCTTTGAAGGCGACCCCAGATATGTACTCAAGCGAGTTCTTAAGGAAGCTGAGGAAATGGGCTATACCGTAAACATCGGTCCTGAAGCCGAATTCTTCCTCTTTGATACCGACGAGCACGGCCATGCCACCACCAACAGCTACGACGAGGCAAGCTATTTTGACCTTGCTCCCACCGATATGGGCGAGGACTGCCGCCGCGACATCTGCACCACTCTCGGCCAGATGGGATTTGAAATCGAAGCCTCTCACCATGAGGTTGCCGAAGCACAGCATGAAGTCGACTTCAAATATGACGACGCTCTCACAACCGCCGACAACATTATGACTTTCAAGCTTACGGTCAAGGCTGTCGCTTACCGTCACGGTCTGTACGCCACCTTTATGCCCAAGCCACGCTTCGGCGTCTGCGGTTCGGGTATGCACACCAATATTTCACTCTGCACACTTGACGGCAAAAACGCATTCTGCGATGAAAACGACTCCAACGGTCTTGGCCTCTCCAAAGTCGCTTATTCCTTCATCGCCGGTTTGATGAAGCATGTCAAGGGCATGGCTGCCATTACCAATCCCCTCGTCAATTCTTACAAGAGACTTGTCCCCGGATATGAAGCTCCCTGTTATATCGCGTGGTCGGCAAGCAACCGCTCCGCACTTATCAGAATCCCCGCTTCCAGAGGCGCAGGCACCCGTGTAGAGCTTCGCAACCCCGACCCGGCATGCAATCCCTATCTGGAGCTTGCGGTCTGCATTGCCGCAGGTCTCGACGGCATCAAAAACAATCTCGTCCCTGTTGACCAGATCAGTGATGACATCTACGCCATGACCAAACAGGACAGAAAGGCAGTCGGCATCGAGAGCCTTCCCGGAAGCCTGAAGGAAGCACTTGACGCCCTGGAAGAGGACAAATACATCGTCGGCGTGCTGGGCGACCATGTTTACAAGAGCTATGTCGCAGGCAAAAAGGCTGAATGGAACAGCTTCCGCACAGCTGTCACTGAGTGGGAAATAGACAGATATCTTTCTATATATTAATTTAAGATACTATTTTTTAAGGAGTGTATAACATTATGGAAAAGAAAGAACAGCTTTACGAAGGCAAGGCCAAAAAGGTTTTTGCCACTGATGACGCAGATTACTGCATCGTCTCCTACAAGGACGACGCTACCGCATTCAACGGCGAAAAGAAGGGTACCATTGCCGGCAAGGGCGTCGTAAACAACAGAATGTCCAACATGCTCTGCAAGCTGCTTGAGCAAAAGGGTGTCCCCAGCCATTATGTAGAGGAACTCAGCGACAGAGAGACACTGGTCAAAAAGGTGCAGATCGTTCCCCTCGAAGTCATCATCAGAAACACTGCCGCCGGCAGCTTCTCTAAGCGTTTCGGAGTAGCAGAAGGCACCAAGCTCAACTGCCCTACGTTGGAATACTGCCTTAAGGATGACGCTCTTGGCGACCCCATGATCAACGATACTCAAATTCTCGCCATCGGCGCCGCAACGCAGGAAGAACTTGACAAGATAGCTGCTATGGCTTATAAGGTCAACGAGGTTCTCATTGAATTCTTTAAGACCATCGGCATTGAGCTTATCGACTTTAAGATCGAATTTGGCAGATTCCACGGCGACATCATTCTCGCAGATGAAATTTCTCCCGACACATGCAGACTTTGGGACATTGAGACTCACCAGAAGCTCGACAAGGACAGATTCAGACGCGACATGGGCGGCGTTGAGGAGGCCTATGCCGAGGTATTCAAGAGACTTAAGCTTGACTGATTGTCTTTTACTAGTATAGTCATTCAATAATATATTCTAAAAGCCGACAGGGACACGGTGTTTCTGTCGGCTTTTTTGTTTTGTTGAAAAAAAATCGGAGCGCCGGATTTCGCGATCCGTCGCTCCGATGATGGTGTATTGAATTTTGTCTGAACAAATCAGATCGAAATAGGCGTGACAATGGAAGGATCCACCTGAATCTTCGGAAGAGCCCTGCGCTTTTGCTCTTGCTCATCAAGCTTGTCGTTTTTGGCTGTGACTATCTGAGAATCTGCCGATATAATGTTTTCCTCGTCGTTTTCGTCGTCGGGGAACTGATCTCTGATTCTGAGCATTTCAACATAGCACTTCTTGAAGGCTTCAACCGCGGAGGGGTCAAACTGACGTCCGCTCTGTGAGGTGATTTCCTCATAAACCTTCTGTGCAGGCCATGCTGCCTTATAGCTTCTCCGGCTAAGCAACGCGTCAAATACATCGCACACCGAAACATACCTTGCAAACTTGTCTATATCCTCACCCGAAACACCGAGATAACCCGTGCCATCCCAACGCTCGTGATGATGCAGAATGATGCGCCTTGCCATTTCCATGACTTCGCCCGGGGCATTGCCTATGATATCTCTGCCGTAAATGACGTGCTTCTTCATCACGCCGAATTCCTCGGCGGTAAGTCTGCCGGGCTTTTCGATAATCTCCTTGGGAATCATCAGCTTGCCGATATCGTGCAGCATTGCAGCAATGCGGAAGGTTTCAAGCTGCTCTTCGTTCTGGCATACATACTGTCCCATAATTCTGGCGTACTCGGAAACGCGGCGAATGTGCTGACCGGTTTCCTGAGAGGAATTTTCGGAAACGACGGCAAGCGAATAGGCCAGCTGCTCCTGGGTACGGAACATGTCGAAGGTAAGCATGGTGTTGTTGATAATGCTGGTTGTGCTGTGCGTGTAAATATTGAGAACTTCCTTCATGCTGTAATCGTCGGGTTCAACATCCTGTCTGAAGACAGCGAATCCCGTCAGCTTACCGTGGTCGTAGAAGCGGATATTGACAAAGCCTTCTCTCTCCTCGGCGTAGCTTGTTACGTTTTCCGCACGCTTATTGAGCTTGAATCGTGCGTTATTGAATTCAAAGCCGATTTCGTCGCCCAGATCACGGCAGATGTTATTGGGATTGCCGTTGCTGTCCACGGTGTAGAAGTAATCGCCGTCAAGCACACCAACCGTGCCGACTGGTTTTGTTTCAGGATTGAGCATAAGCACCAGCAAATCGGACAGATTGGTCACCATGCGTCCCGCAAGGACACGCATGTCACGGATACCCATAAGATTCTGTGTCTGACTCATAACAAGCTGAATTCCGTTTGTCATGCGGCCGATCTCGTTGGAATTCTCAATGGCGTTGGAAAGCATCTTTGAAGCCTTTTTGGTTACCTGACGGCCAACAAACGCGATGGCGAGGAAAAGAATGACTCTGGGCAGAGCGCCGTAGAGCATAGCCGCTTCAACGGTGCGCAGAGGGTCGTCCCCGAGGAGCAGGAATTTGCACGCAAGATAATGCCCCAGCACAATGGCGGGAATAGTGGTGAACTCCGTAAAGTGCACCAGCCGCTTATCAAAATAAATAATACTGCACACCAGCGGGAACAGCCAAACTATCATTACGTGATAAGACAACACCGAATATAGCATGATAACGATCAGCAGAATATCTGTTATCATAAAATACTTGACCCATTCTCCCGTGCGTTTCAACACATAGGAAATGACAAAAGGAATAAAAAAGAGAATCGCCGAAGCAATACAACTGATTCTCATGATAACAGGAGCTATCCTGAAAACTCCCACTTCATTGAGGATAAGGCAGAAAAGCACAAGGAAACCGGCGAAAAGACATATTTTACCGAACAATTTATTAGATTTGGTTTCATTGTCGGTCATAAACTGGTCTTTTGATAGATTAATGTTAAGTTTTCCGTAAGCCTTTTGCTTTTTCTTCTTCTTCAGAGTATCTTTATTTTCATTACTCATCGCCTGATAAAGCCTCCTGTAAAAAAATCATGGACATTCGGTTCGGAATCAACCATTTAAATAAATTATACCATATATTCATCAAATTGCAACTGCTTTTTAATTTTTTTGCAAAAAAATTTAAAAAATTGATAAATATTTTTAGGACAATATGCGGCTATTTTTTTTGGCACCTCTATTGACAACCGCATTGCAAAGCCTTATTATATTTAAGATACCGTTCGTTGATACCGTTCGTTTTTCGGCAAAACAGGCGTGGCAGAAATCATTTGAATGCGGAATGTGACCGCATAACTCCGCACTGAATAAGACAGGCATTTTGAAGGGAGAAGGTTGACTGTATGAAAAAACTCGGAGCAGCGACAGCTGCTTTCATGTCACTTGGAATAGCGGCATTTTTGCTCGTTGGCGGATGCTCTTTGGACCGGCAAAGCCGTGAAAGCCGGGAAACTGTGTCCGACAGCAACAGCGTATCGTCACAGGAACCGGAAGCTAAGGCGGAAATTGACGAGGCTTTTGAATTGTTTCTCAATGGCGAGAAATATGAGGAAGGCTTCTGGCTGGAATACAATTGGTACGGCGATGAATATGCCGCGGAGGACAGTCTGAACAAAACCATGATGATGCTGTATCAGTCTGAAAGCAACCGCGCCCCGATGGTTTTTACCGGAAGCACCTTTTCGATTGTATTTGCCGGATCCGAAGGCAAGCCGTCGGCAATCAAACTGACCCAATATGGAAACACCGTCAGATCACCCACCGAGATACCGTTCGATACTGTCGAACCTGATCTTGTCAGCGAAAGCGATATTTCATACAGCTTCACAATAAGCTTCCGGAGAAAAATCATGTATTACTACGTGCTGGAATGTGAGTGGCCCAACGGAAACAGTCTGAAATATGCTTTTGCCGTAGAAAGAAGATACAAATAGCGTAAAATCTTTTATGCAGCGATATTTTTTGAAAAATCACTTGACGGCAACGCTTTAAAATGATAACATTTATACATCGGGCTTTTGCTGCTTTCAGTCGCGGTAAGTCCGGGATCATTTCTCTTTCAATTACAATATTTATTTAAGGAGCATTTTTATGGACAACAATCACCTTTCAAAAAAGAAGAATGTTGGTGGCATAGTACTTGACATTCTCACCATCGGCATGCTTTTTGCGTCGTTTACCGCCTTGTTTTACTCAGGATTTATCCTTAAAGCCGCTTCCTTCCCGCTCGGCGCATTGTGTGCCATTACCGCCGCCGGGATGCTGCTTCTTTTCTTTATCGGCAATATTTCATGCCTTTCCTCCAAAACAAAAAATGACTCTCTCTCCGTTGGATTTCTTGTTTTTTCCGCGGTGCAGCTTGTTGCTCTTATTGTCAATCTTGCTTTGCTGCTCGGCCTTATGATCAAGCTCTTCAGCGTCGATGATCTGGCCTCACGTCTGACATACGTCATAACAGTTTCCCTGGTGCTGATTGGATATGTGGCAAGTATCAGCTACTTCTCCGCAGGCAATGCCGCAGACACGGACGATGAAGAGGATTCGGACGAAGAGGAAGTTTACGAGGAAGACGAAGAGAATCCGGAGGAGGATTCCGAAGACGAACTTTACGAATATGAGCTTTCTGAGGAAGAGGATTCCGATGATGAAACTGACGAAGACGCAGCAGATGACGAGTTAACCGAGACTGATCTGGAGGAAACCGTCATTACCGAATGAGGATGAAAATGATGAATATGACAAGGACAATACATAGTATGAAAAAATCACTGATAATACTGTCTCTTACGGCAATATCCATATTTGCATTGGTAACGGCCGCGTCATGCTCCGATATGTACGTCAAGGAAGACAACAGCCCCACAACGGCGTGGCAGGAGTTCTGTCGTTATATTTCGGACGGAGATCTCAAATCCGCCATTGAAATGACCGGAAACACCATGGACGTCAGTTCAAGCGATTTTGAAAACGAAGTGGAAGGCCGCATGGTCGAACTTCTGTATGAAAACATTTCGATACGCACTGTGTCTGACGTTGATGTGAAGGGTGTAAAGGCCTGGCAGACCGTTGAAATATCCAATATTGACCTCAGGCTTATGATTAAAAAGGCGCTCGCGGGCATTATGGAGGAAACAAGTGCTTACGAATGGGAGCACGGTTCCTATAAAACCGATGAGCAGGTCGTTGAGGCCGTCAACCAGTCCTTGCTCACACAGATGAACAACGGTTTCGACGACTGCATTACAACCGAAAAAATCCGCGTTGAATTCCGCTATAAAGACGGTAAATGGACTCCTGTCATGACGGAAGGTTTATACAACGCACTGACCGGATACGCTTCGGAAACCTCCGAATGTGTGGACAGCTTCTTCAAGGATTACGCTTCAAAAAAATCCAAATAACACAATACTC
>ONYN01000038.1 GCA_900322085.1 uncultured Eubacteriales bacterium
ATAAAAAGCGTCGTAGCCCTCCCGTTCAATCAGATTGTGTATATTGACCGTGAAATTTTCAAAGCGGTGCGAAAGCTCTACGTGTTCAATCTTCAGCCCTTCGCGTGGCGTTAGAATCGGCTCGTGTTCCGCGAAACGGATATAGATGAGATTCCTGCCGTCAGCTATTGCCTGATTTGCGAACCGTTCCGCCACATACCGGAATTCATCGAGTGAAGGAATCTGCCATACCACATTGTCGCCCAGCCGGATGTATTGCAAGGCTTCGTCCATCATCGGAATACCGGAGCGAGTTTTTTCAAAAGCTGCCATTGTGCTTCCTCCATTCTTTCTCGTATAACTAAGTACACAAAAAAGGCGCTCCCGAATCATCGAGAACGCCTTTGTCCTTAATAATATTTTATACCATTCTTATTCCTATGTCAATAGTATATTCTCATTATTTTAAAAAGCTATTGATTTTACCGCAAGAATATTGTATAATACTTGATAATAGGGCATAGAATGCCCATATTGTCAACTTCAATGCTATAAACCGCTATATTTTCTGGAACGTCTCTTTTTGTTTTACAGGGGATCAGTGGTATGTATTATAAAAAATCCGTACAGACCGATTGGAATTTATGGAAAGGTCACACAACTGCCTCAACTTCTGCCGTTGCCGGCGACACATGGAATGGGATGAGATGCAGGTAAAATGCCTTGTCACGGACACAACAGGCAGCAAGGTTTATTCCGGCATTGGAACGGTTTATGTGATGTGAGGTTTTTTATAGAATTAAGCAGACATTTTATCTTTCAGATCAAAGGAGAGAGTCACAGCGTTGAATATAGGACCAACCGGCAGAGCAGGTGAGAATGCCGCATTGGAAATGTTTTTGAAAAACGGCTTCGAGCTTGTCGCCCGTAATTATCAGACAAAGTACGGTGAAATTGATCTTATAGTAAAAGACAAAAAATATTTGGTTTTTGCCGAGGTCAAGACCCGTACCAACGCCTCCTGAATGAGAGGCTGCTATGCGGTTAACTTTAAGAAAAAACAAAGGCTGATAAAAACATTTTTTGTATACTTAAAAACACACCATAACAGTCTCCAGCCGAGAATAGATGTTATTGACATCAGAGGACACTGGATTGTGTTAGACGAAAAGGAAGATTTCATTGTAGATAAATTGCATTGGTTTAAAAACGCAATCACATCGAATGACTATGAGGGCAACTGGTGATGATTGGCACTCTTTGATGAGTTGTTTTATGGTAAGTTATTTAGTGTCTGCTCAATAATAGCATAAGCAACGTGATCGATTACTATTTACACGCAAGCGAATACTGAAAAATGCAGGATTAATCAGAAGAATAAAGAAGCGCAAAAACATCGCCTTCATATAGCGGATGTTTTTGCGCGATAACAATTGAGAATAATAGAAGCTCTTATAATGAAAACGCTGAACTGAAGCAGCAATTAACGTGTATGAAAAAGCAGGTCTACGGACAGAAATCCGGGAGGATAGATGTTGTCTTTCCAGAGGAGGAAACCGGGCAGACCTGCTTTTTTAACGAGACGGAGTAAACGCCAAAGAAAGTGACGCAATAAGGCAAAAGAAAAAACTGATGTAGTACAATATTAAGCGCCAAATATTGGAGTTTATTGTACTATATTTTTAAGCCTGTTGCGATGATGATGTGCTGAATTCTGCACCAGAATTTTGATGCTCCTGATGATGGAATTTGATTCTGTGGTTTATGTGGTGGCGGGGATTGCAGATCGGTCAGGAAGTCAAAATGGGAGATGAGCAATGCTCAGAATTTGCGTCGCAGTAATCAAAGAAAAGGAAGATTATCTATTATTCTTAATCATATCGCGATGTCATATATTTTTAACTATAAATGAGCATAATTGTAAAATTACACCAAATGTCGAGGACGGCGCCCTCGACATTCCGGCGAAATAACCCTAAATCAATGACAAGTCAAGGCGAATTCTATCTCGTTACGGTGCTTTATTTCACTTGCAAGATTTTATGCCAAGCCACGTCTTGCCGGGATATCCGGAGACCGTCCCATACATTTGTTCAAATTGATGCTATTCTCATTTATAGGTTTCAAACAGAGTTAACATATCCATATAAATGATCTGGATAATTTTATATTCGGATCGTTTTATTTTTGTGCAATTAAAATATCATAAAAAGCGACAACGTGTGTGAGTTTGATTAAAAAGCACCCGCATCAGCTAATTCAGACAGCTGTGCGGGTGCTTTTTATTGGGAATTTCTTTTTTTAAAAATTATGCCTTTTCCTTGTGAATTCTGAAATGTCTTATAGCGACAAACGCAACTGTCAGAAGTGACAGCATCAAAGCATTAAACGCAATTATCAAAGCCATATCGCTTTCGCCTGTACCGGGTGAAACGATGTTTCCTTGGCTATCAAGCCATATTGCGTAAAGGGTGACATTGCTTTCAGGCATAATGAATGTGTCTGTTCCGTCGCCCTTGAAGCCTGTGCCTGTGCCGTTGGGTTTGGTGTTCCACTCCTTGAATGTGCAGCCGTTCTTGGCAAGATTTCCTTTGTCCGCCACGTTTACTGTTTCGCCGCCGCTGTACTTATTGTTGTCCTTTGGCTCGGAGCCTGTGCCGCCGTTTTTGTCATAGGTCACGGTGTATTCATTGCCGCTTCCGCTGCCGTCGCCCGAACCCGGCGCGTCGTCATATATCGCGTAAAGCACGGTGTCCGCGTTGATGGTGAACTTATCGTTTGGCTTGTAATGCTTGCTGCCGGTCTCGTCATTCGCAGTCGTGCTCCAATATCTGAATACCTGCTCGCCGTTCTTCAGACTGCTTCCGTCCTGAACCGTGACCTCGTCGCCAACGTAATGGCCTATGGGATTTCCTGAATTCGGCACGGCGCTTGCTGGCGTTCCGCCGTTTGCTTTGTAGGTAAGGGTGACCGGCTGCTTTTCTCGCCATGCTGCCTTGAGCTTGACGTTTCCGGTAAGATCCACAACATCGCCGGGATAAAGCTTGCCGCCCACGTCGATTGTCTCTGTGCTTCCGGCGCCGCTTCTGCGCGGTTCATAGCTTCCTCCGGAGGATGGATTCCTATAGCGTGTGATAACTCCTGCGTTTTCGACTACTACCCAGTAATCCAGCTCGTGATCGTCGTAACCGAATTCCTCTCCGAGATCGGCAATACTCATTACGCGGTAGTGCAGCGTTTCAACATCGAGCTTAAAGGCGAATACCTGTTCAATATCTTCCGCGACAGGCGTATTGTCGTCCTCCGTAACGCCTTTATTGTAGGTGACGTCAATATGCTTGATCCACACGGCATAGACATTCAACACGCCTGCTGTTCCGTAGTCATCGAAGTCCGCCTTGGTCACCTGCGCTCTGACATTGCCCTCGGTATGCTGGGGCGTAAGACACCAGCATACAAAGTCGAATTTGCTGTCCGTGGAAAGTGGTGCGCTTGCTGTATCACGTTCGCCCGTGAGCTTATGGGGGAATGTGCTTACGTATTCATCGGCGGGAATTGTGTCATTCTTAACGCTTACGTCGGTGTAATGTCCGTCGGAGCCGTTGCCGACATAGTGAACGGTGTAGGTTGAGGGGATTGACGTTGCTGTGAACGTTCCGGTGAGGGTCACGTCCTTGTCGGGCATGGAGAATTTTCCTCCGCTTACCGCCGCGTCGTCTGTCGTCCAGCCGGAGAATGTATATCCGGCAACGCTCGGAGCAGCCGCAACCGTAATCTCAGTGCCGAAGCTTACGTTGTTCTGAGCCGCCGGAAC
>ONYN01000048.1 GCA_900322085.1 uncultured Eubacteriales bacterium
CCGATGGGATTGCTGGGATTGGCCGCGCTTCTTGGCGCGTGGAGCATCGGTCGCAGCGTGAAATACGCACAGAAAGCAGGAAATGAGCAATGACTGAACCGATGGAACATCCCCTTACCAATCATTCTGCCGAAAGCATGGAAACGGCGGAGGTTGCCAGACGCACCAAAACGTCCGTCCCTTCGGGGAAAAACGCTGACATAGCCACCTTGCCCGACAAAGAGGTCAGGAAGCCGCTTCCGTATGCCGCAGCCTTTCTGGCTCGTGTGGGAGTGATAGCGGCGGTGCTTTGGCTGCTGCTCACATTTGTGGTGGGCGTTTACGTCTGCCATTCCAACACGTCCTATCCTATGATCAAGGACGGCGATCTGTGTCTTACCTTTCGTTTGGCGGCGCCCAAGGCGGGGGACGCGGTGGTATACCTGTCAGAGGGTGAAACGCGCTTCGGTCGAGTCGTAGCGCTCGCGGGCGACAGCGTTGAAATCAGCGGCGAGGTGCTTCTTGTGAACGGCGAGAATGTCATGATTCCCGCCGTCTATCCTACCACCGCCGAAGGCTCGTCGATTCCATATCCCTACACCGTTCCGGAAGGCTGCATGTTTGTCATCCATGATTTTCGGAGCGAAACGACTGACAGCCGGGCGGTGGGCGCTGTTCCCCTGGGCGACTGTCAGGGAAGCATTTTTTTTCTGATGCGCAGAAGGGGCATATAACAGTGACAAACAGAGAAACAGGAATCTGAAGGAGGTAATCCTTTTGAAAAAGAAATCGTTATTGGCGGTTGTTGTCGTATGCGCCGCTTTGTTTTTGGCCGGCGTCGTTCCCGTTTACGCCGCGGATGAGAAATATGCGGCGATTTCCGGCGATACCGTTGTACTGTCGCATGTACTCATTGTGGATAAGACAGCAACAACCGTTCACGACGCGAAATTCACTTTTTCCGTTGCGGGATCAGATGCAAAGGCCACGGGGGATCCCGTCTACCTTGCCAAAGGTCCGAACGGCGCAACAATCACCGAAAGCCTTACTTATTCCGACGGGGATGTTGCCAGTGCGTCGGCTGATGAAAACAGCGGCAGAAAAGCGGTGAAAAAAGAGATTGCGGTGAATTTCGCTAACGTGAAATTTACCGATGTGGGCATTTACCGCTATGCCGTCACGCAAAGTCTTGATACGGGAAGTCATATTGAGCTGGACGATCATTCCACCCGGTATATTGATATAGCAGTGGTTGACGGCGGTGACGACAAGCTGAAGATTGATTCCGTTGTTGTCAGAACCGCTCCCGGTATAGCCGCTTCCAAGTCCGACCGCTTTACCAATGCCTTCACGGCGAACACGCTGACCGTCGTCATGCATGTGACGGGCAATCAAAGCTCTCCCCATAAGTATTTTAAGGTTAACGTCAAGCTGACGAAAAATGACGTGGAAACTCCCATAACGGATACCGCCCTCATAAACGTATCGGGGCCGGACAGCGGTCTTTTCTCCCTTACCTCCGCGACGAGTTACGGTGTGGATGCCATCAATGACGCCAACAGCATCGCGACAATCACCTGTCAGGAACTTGCCCAAGGTCATGTTTTCTATCTGAGAGACGACCAGAGTCTTGTGCTCACTGACATCCCCGCGGGCTATGGCTACTCTGTTACCGAAGTGTCCGAGGATTACAATCCCGCTGTGACTGCGGTCGGCGATTCAGACTACGTCAAAAAAAGCGATGTTCATGTGATCGATGATAGGCTGACCTCCCATACAACGATTACCTTTATCAATACCCGTCAGGCGGATGTTTCCACCGGCGTGATGCTTGCTGTAGCGGTACCCGGCCTGCTCCTGCTGACCGGTGTGGTCGGCACGGCCGTGATTCTCTCACGCAAGAGAAAGGGGCGGCAATGACCCATACGTCACAAAAAACCTCTGTCGCGTGGCATCCCTTGTGGCGGGTACTCTGTGATGGAGTTGACGGATTGCTGCTGATGGGATTCTTCCTGTTGATACTTATTTCGGGCTATTGCCTGTACGACAGTCTTTACGTCTACACCCACACCCTGGACGCGATGGAAATCGCCCGGTACAAGCCTGCCGGAAACGTCAGCGACACGGTAATAACTCCCATCACCGATGAGATGGTCGGATGGATTACCATTGACGGCACCGATATTGACTATCCTGTCATGCAAGGGGAGGATAATTCGGTATTCCTCAATAAGGACCCTTTTGGAAGGTTTTCGCTCTCCGGCAGCATTTTTATGGACAGCCGCAACAATCCGTCTTTTGACGATGAATACACCATTATCTACGGTCATCATATGGCCTACGGCAAAATGTTTGGCGCCCTCGACAGCTATCTGAATGAGGACTATGCCCGCAGCCATGCCTCCGGCATACTGCTCGTCGGGTATGACGGTGCCGAAAGACGTGAGCTGGCTGTATTTGCCGTAGCGCAGGCCAGCGCGAAGGAACGGACGCTCTTTCAACCCGGTCCTGCCGAAAAGGTGATGCGTTTTCTTGCCGCAAACGATGCACTGATTCTCTACAAGCCTACGGGGCGTATCATTGCGCTCACTACCTGCGCGGAATCCTCCGTCGATGCGCGCATTCTCGTTTTTTGTGAAATCATACAATGACAGACCCTTTTATAGACTGCAATTCTGAGTAAGGAGTGAATACTGTGCTTCACTGTAAAACCAAAAAACAAATTGGCCGTGTGTTGACGGTAGTGCTGCTGGCCGCATGTATGTTCCTGAATCTCGTTTCGATTCCACATTTCATAGCGTCTGTGTCGGCAGCCGTGTCCCCCACGGATGTCTCTTCTGAAGAACCGGGCATCAGTGAAACCGTTCCCGACGTCACTTCCGATGAGTCTTACGTCTCTTCTGATGAGTCTTACGTCTCTTCCGATGAGTCCGGCGTGGAGGACGGCG
>ONYN01000171.1 GCA_900322085.1 uncultured Eubacteriales bacterium
AGAGGAATTGGCTATTTTTCCTATTGACAAGGATATTTTTTTATGTTATACTAATTCCATAAAAGGAATTATACAAGTTTTTATTATTCCTGTTTAAGAATTAATATAAAAACAATGGAATAATTCCCTAAGAATACCTACTACCTTCTACCTACTACCTGAAATATAAGTATGAGGAGGAATACATATGGCACGGCCTAAAAAAACAGGACTTGATTTTTATTACCGGGATGTGGATTTTTTGGATGACTACCGCGTCATGCAACTGATCAATCAGTACGGCGCCATGGGTTATATGGTGCTGGATGTGGTGGTCAGCCGTATCTACAAAAACGGCTATTATCTGGAAATCCCCCTCGTTCATCTCGCCGCGCAGGTGATCAGGCTCATCGGCAACCGCTGGATCAGCGACCCTGAGCAGATTATTGAAATGATCCGTTACTGCGGCGAAGTGGGCATTTTTGACAAGGGACTTCTCGAGAAGTCGGTCATTACATCGGTGGATATTCAGCGTCATTATTCCTATGTTTCGGCACGCCGCACGGTGGATAAATCCAAATACTGGCTGATCGAAGATCCTTCCGACGATGAAACGCCCGATAAATCCCGCAATAAAAAAATTATTGCAGCAGAAACCCCCGTTATTGCAGCAATAATCCCACAAAGTAAAGCAAATGAAAGAAAAGTAAATGAAATGAAAGCTGCTAAAGCAGCTAAAAGCAAAGCAGACGAAATAATGGCAGACGGGATTCCTGACGCGGAAATTCTGGAACAGGAGCCGTATTCTCCTGAAATCATCCCGTCTGAAAATACCGCCGCCGCTGCTGCCGCCCACAACGGATGGGATGATGCCCATGATGCTGACAATGCTGATTTTTCTGAAAATCCGGCCGCTTCGGAAAATTCCTTCAGCCAGCGGCTTGATTCGGCCTTTTTTGACGTCACGGGAAGACATCTCAACCACAGCGACAGGCGTGTCATTGCCCTGCTTCGCAAGGAGGGCGCTACAGACTACATGTTCGAGGCGGCTGTCAGGGAGGTTTCTTCACGCAAACACGCCAAAATCCGCTCCTTCCGCTACTTCATCGACATGGTGCGCGAAAAAATCGCGGCACAGAGCCACATGTACCACACTCTCCCCCACTCCGGCGGCGACGAATTTGACTGCGAACTGCCCGTCCCCTGCCTGATGGATCAGCCCCAGCAGGGCACCTCTACCCGCGAGATTGACCAAGTGCTGGATATGGAATTTCACAACTGGCTCTCCCAACCCGTCAGCGACGACGATTTCATCTACGACGACGGGTAAGAGCAAAGGCACTGTTCAAAAAAAAAAATTCCCCCGGCGGGTGGAGGATTTTTTTACTCATACCACACGCCGGAGGAATACGGATGAATTTGTGATTTTTCCGCCTGTATGCGAAAGGGAAGTCATTACTTGTTGCGGGTGCGGACGTCAAACGCAACGGCAATGATGAAGATAATGCCCTTCACGATGTACTGATAGGAGATATCAACCATCATCAGATTCATGCCGTTGGTCAGAGCCATGATAACAAAAGTACCGATAATGGCGTTTGTTACCTTGCCCACGCCGCCGCTGACGGCTGTGCCGCCGATGTAGGAGGAGGCAATCGCGTCCATTTCAAACGCGTTGCCGGCTGTGGGAGTGGCGGAAGAAAGGCGGGATGTGTACAGGATGCCCGAAACCGCGGCCAGTACCGACATGGAGCAGAAGGCAAACAGTGTGACCTGCTTGACGTTGACGCCCGAAAGCTCCGCGGCCTGGTCGTTGCCGCCGATGCCGTAGATGTAGCGACCGAGCTTGGTCTTGTTGAGCATGTAGGTGTAGATCGCCAGGATCACGCCCACGATGACTGCGCTCCAGGGAATACCCTTGTAGGTGGCCAGCACCCAGCAGACAACCAGAATGACAGTGGAAATGAGAATCATGCCCACAACAAAGATGGGGGTGGAAACCACATCAAACTGATACTTCTGCTTATTCTTGCGGTTCTTGATCTGGGTCAGAATCACGATGACGACAGCGACTATGCCGACGATCATGGTGGCCAGATGAATTCCGAAGTTGTTGGGAATGTCGGGAATAAAGCCGTTGCAGAGGGCAAGGAAGCCCTTCTGGCTGACGACGACGGTGCCGGATTCGGCCAGGGTGAGCGACAGCAGTCCGCGGAAAATGAACATTCCGGCCAGCGTCATAACAAAGGCGGGAACGCCCAGACGGGTGATGACTGTGCCTTGGTAAAGGCCGATGATGAGGCCGACCAACAGTACTATGCCGATGGCAGCCCATTCGTTCACGCCGTAACGCTGCATGAGTATGGCTGCCAGCGCGCCTGTAAAGCCCGCGACGTATCCGACCGAAAGGTCGATGTGCTTCAGGATAAGGATCAGCGTCATGCCGATGGCAAGCACGCCGACGTATGCCGCCTGATTAAAGAGGTTGGTAATGTTGGACGCTCTGAAGAACTTGCCGCCCGACCAGATCTGAAATACAAGCATGATAACGACCAGAGCAATGTACATCATATAGCTCTTGACGTTGTTCTTTAAAAGCTCCACGACCTCTGCTCCGATGGATTTTTTTTCTGTAGTCATGTTATTATCTCCCTCAATCGCTGTTTATGGCCATCTTCATGACCTTTTCTTCTGTGGCTTCGGCTGCGTCAAGCTCGCCGGTGATCTTGCCTTCGCTCATTACGTACAGACGGTCGGACATACCCAGCACCTCGGGTAGTTCGGACGAGATCATGATGATACTCATGCCCTGCTCGACCATCTTGTTCATCAGCGAATAGATTTCAAACTTCGCGCCGACGTCTATGCCGCGTGTGGGTTCGTCGAGAATCAGCACCTTCGGCTCTGTGAAAAGCCACTTGGCGATCTGCACCTTCTGCTGGTTGCCGCCGGAGAGGTTGTTGACCTTCTGTTCAATGGAAGGCGCCTTGATGTTGATGTCTTCCTTGTACTTGTTGGCCACGACAATTTCCTTGTTGGCGTCTATCGAAAGACCGCTTGCGATTGCTTTCAGGTTGGCCAGCGTAGTATTGTAGCGGATGTCCTGGATCAGCACCAGTCCGTTGCCCTTGCGGTCCTCCGAAACATAGGCCAGACCGTTCTTGATGGCTTCACGCGGACTCTTGAAACGTGTGGTCTTGCCGTCCAGCGTGACCTCGCCCGACTTGATCTTGTAGCCATAGGGATTGCCGAACACCGAAAGCGCACATTCTGTGCGTCCCGCGCCCATGAGTCCCTGCAAGCCGACGATCTCGCCCTTGCGTACGTTGAGATTGACGTCTTTGAGAATCTCGCGCCCTGTTTTGGGGTCCTCGACAGTGAGATTCTTGATTTCAAACATCACATCGCCGATGTTCTTTTCCTCGCGCTTGGGATAAACGTCGTCTATGCTGCGTCCCACCATATTGCGGATGATGTTGGCTTCGGAGATGTCGTCGGTTTTGGCGTCGAGTGAGCAGATGGTCGAGCCGTCGCGCAGCACCGTAATGGTATCGGCAATGGCGGTGACCTCGCGCAGCTTGTGGGAGATCATGATGCAGGTAATGCCCTGCTCCTTCAGCTCACGCATGATATCGAGAAGATTTTTGCTGTCGTCCTCATTCAGTGAGGAGGTAGGCTCGTCAAAGATAATCAGCTTGCAGTTTTTGGAGAGAGCCTTGGCAATCTCGACAAGCTGCTGGTTGCCTGTGTTCAGACGCTTGACCGGCATCGAGGGGTCTACGTTGAGTCTGACCTTTTGGAGCATTTCCTTGGCTTTGACGATGGTTTCATTCCAGTTGATCTGTCCCGCAGACATGATCTCGTGTCCGAAATAGATGTTTTCATAGATCGGAAGCTCCGGGAAAAGCGCCAGTTCCTGATAGATGATGGCGATGCCCTTTCCTTCGCTGTCGGCTATATTGTGGAATTTTTGTATTTCCCCTTCGTACACGATGTCTCCGGTATAGGTGCCGTATTTCCACACGCCGGAAAGCACCTTCATCAGCGTCGATTTGCCGGCGCCGTTTTCACCCACCAGACAGTGTATCTCACCCTTGCGAACCTTGAAATTCACGTCGTCCAGAGCCTTTACACCGGGGAATTCCTTGGTAATATTCCTCATTTCGAGGATGTATTCGTTTTCCATATTACCGGCTCCTGTTCTGTCATTTGTCAATGACATTCTGATAGTGTAACAGCCGGTTCCAAGGCTGGCCTTTAAAGGCTGATCCCCAGAACCGGCTTGCATTTAAAACTTACTATTTTTCGCCTATTCGCCAAAAATCATTTTGCAGCGGTGATTATTTAGCGGAGTCGATGGCATCCTGGCTGAAGCTGCCGGCGGAGATGAGCTCTGCGAGCTTATCCTTGTCAACAACTGTGACTGCGCACTCTGCGGAGGGAACGTCCTTGACCTGGTTGTTGTAGGTGGTGGAGGTGGAAGGTGTGCCGCCGCCGAGAATGGAGCTTACGAGATCACATGTGGTCTTGGCCAGTGTGGAAGTATCCTTCCAGACGGTCATGCTCTGCTTGCCGTCCTGGATGTACTTGAGGGAAGCCATTTCAGCATCCTGACCGGTGATGACATAGCTGGTAACAGCGGAGTCAGCCGAGAAAGCGTCTGCGATGGCGCGGGCGGTACCGTCGTTGGGAGCAAGGATAGCAACGTCGCCCTTTGCTTCTGCGTTGGCAGCAACGAGGTTAGCTTCCGCAAGAGACTTTGCCTTGGAGAAATCCCAGTCGGTGGTGATGGTGCCGAGGATGGTGGAAAGGGTGTCGTGATCCTTATCGGGATCAAGAGCCTTGCCGGAGTAATCAGCGATGGCGGGGCAGTTCTCAACGACGAACTGACCGTCTGCCACAGCCTTGTTCAGCACAGACCATGCGCCTGCGAAGAAGATGAATGCGTTGTTGTCGGTGACAGCGCCGGAGTAGATGTACAGCGGAACGCCTGTCTTGTCCTTGTAAGCGTCGATGAGGTACTGACCCTGTGCAACGCCGACTGCGAAGGAGTTGAATGTGACATAGTAGTCAACGGAATCGGTGCCGGTGATCAGACGGTCATAGCAAACAACGTCTACGCCTGCGGCCTTTGCCTTATTGACAGCGGCGCCTGCTGCGGTGGCGTCCTGTGCGCAGATAACGAGAACCTTGATGTCCTTTTCAAGCAGAGCCTCTACGTTGCTCAGCTCGACATCGGACTTGCCCTGTGAGAACAGAACTTCGGACGTGAAACCGGCGGAATCGAGGGCATCCTTGAAGGAAGCTTCGTCCTGGAGCCAGCGGGGTTCATCCTTGGTGGGGAGAACGATACCGACCTGAACGGATTCTTCTTCTGCGTTGCAGGAAGCCAGTGACATGGTCATGGCGGTCAGCATCGCAAGAGAAAGGATGAGTGCTAAGATTTTTTTCATTATAAAATCCTCCTTAGATTTTTCGGGATACGTTCCATCCCGTTTGGTGCCATTTTACTATATTTTATTCAGGATTTCAAGGCAATTTATATACAAATATTAAATCATTTTTTCTACAAAAATAACAGTATTCAAATTTTTTTCAAATATTTTATGCATAATTGCCACAGAACGACATCAATTATATGTATATTTTATAGTTTTTTTATGATGAATTAATTACAAGGGGCCATTTCTGTACATTTTGCCAATTCCGCAAAAAAAAAGCCCTTCTCCCCTCTTTGATAAGAAGGGAAAAGGAAAATCAGGTAGGAGGTGAAGGTAGGAGGTAGAGGGTAGTGGGTAGTGGGTAGTGGGTAGTGGGTGGAAGTAGGAGGTGAAGGTAACAGGTCTGCCTCCTACCTGTTACCTGTTTTTTACC
>ONYN01000314.1 GCA_900322085.1 uncultured Eubacteriales bacterium
GGCTACGGCTGCAAGACCGATACCGGTGTTGCCACTGGTAGGCTCAATGATGACTGCGCCCGACTTAAGCAGACCCTTAGCCTCTGCGTCATCAATCATGGCTCTGGCGATTCTGTCCTTCACGCTGCCGGCCGGATTGAAATACTCCAGTTTTCCGTAAACATCTGCTCCCAGTTCGTTGTTGGCAATATAATTAGTGAGTCTGAGAAGCGGTGTATTGCCAATAAGGTCTGTAATTCTGTCGTATGTTTTCATAATCAATTATCTCCTTCGAACTTTATTAACCTATAATCCTATAAGTTTTATAGGATTATATCATCTTTTTTGGGATATGTCAAGTTCTTTCTTGAAATAATTTGAGTTTTGTGTATATTTTATATAATTCACATCAAATCAGGCGATAATACATTGATTTTGAATATAAAATAACCAAATTATAAAAATCATCCACATTTTTATCTACAGCTTGACACCTGAAAGGAATGATCCTATAATAATAATATGAATAACAGATTCCGTTGAAGGGAGATTCTGAGGCATTTATGAACGATCAATTTGCCAGAACCCGTCTGCTGCTCGGTGATGAGGCGATCCGACGGCTGGACCGTGCGAGAGTCGCCGTATTCGGTGTCGGCGGAGTGGGAGGATATGCCGTCGAAGCTTTGGCGCGTTCAGGGATAGGAACGCTTGACCTGATCGACAGTGACACAGTGGCCCTATCCAATCTCAATCGGCAGATCATCGCCACTCATTCCACCGTAGGCATGTATAAGGTCGATGCCGCCGCAGCAAGAGTCAGGGATATCAATCCCCACGCGGTTGTCAACCCCTACAGGGTATTTTTTACGCCTGAAACGCAGGATATGTTCGATTTCACCCATTACGATTACGTCATTGACGCCATTGACACGGTGACAGGCAAGATTGCGCTGGTGATGAATTCTCAGGCAGCCGGCACTCCGATTATCTGCTCGATGGGAGCAGGCAACAAGCTTGACCCCACGGCCTTTGAAGTGGCTGATATATACAGGACTTCTGTCTGTCCACTGGCAAAGGTGATGCGCCGTGAACTCAAAAAGCGCGGCGTCGAGCATCTGAAAGTGGTATATTCCAAAGAAGAACCCATCACACCGCTGCCATCGGGCGAAGAACTTCCCGAGGGGCGCAGGCAGATTCCCGGAAGCACATCATTTGTGCCGTCAGTGGTCGGACTCATCATTGCGGGAGAGGTCATCAGGGATTTATGCGGATATGAGCGCTGATCAATATCTGTTTTCGCCGTACGGCGCATTGGGATTGTAGGGCAGACTGCGGATGGCATCCTCACGTTCCAGATAGTAATTGTATATCGCATCGGATATTCTCGCTCTCATCCGCTGAACCGAGAGCTTGCCGGCCGGTGATGAACCGGGATTGGAATTGAATATGGCAAGAAAATAATCAACATATCTCAGATAAAATATTCCCGCCTCATGGCTCACGGTTTCGGTTTCACTTTCCAGCCTGCCTGTGTAAATGTCGTCGCAGATATAGCGCATGAATCCGTTGTTGGAGCGATGACGCAGAAACAGTCTTCCGGCGTATTCACAGAGCGGACGGCTGAGAAGTGTATTCCGGTAAATTCCCTCAAAAAACAGCAGCATATCCTGCGCTGCGGTCATATTGTGATGAATGTCATTGGCGACCTTCGGCTGACCGAGACGGCTTTCCACCACCGTATTGACCAGACCGAACCGGCGGCAGCATTCATTGATGTAAGGCAGACCGATGATTTCTATCAGCACATTGGCGGCGGTATCCTCCCCCGCCACGATCATCCACGAAAGCAGCTCGTCTATCGAATAGGACATGGAGCCGCGTTCGAATGCCACCGAATCGTGATTTATCCAAAGTTCGGGAACAATCACGCACCGTTCAAACGACATTTTTCCCTCTTGTATCAGACTCAGCGCCGCAAGCAGTATCGGTATCTTTGCCATTTCTCCCGCCTGCATGACATAATCCGGCGCAAATTGGAAGGGTATCGTCCCTGTGTCAAAATCCTTGTAAATGATCGAGACAATTCCGTTGGCGGCGTGTATCTCGTCCAGCATCATTCTTGCCAGTTGTTGATGATCCATTTTTTCATCACCCTTGTTTTATGATTATCCGACATTCATCGGCACGTGAAATAATTCCGGCGCACATTCCAAGCGGCAGCGAAGTTGACGGAACGCTGTGTCCGCATTGCAGCCCGGCGATGACCGGGATATTCATCTCCCCGAATGCTCTCAGAAAGACATCTCTGAGCGGATAATCCGATGGACAGGCGCAGTCCTTCCACGTACCCAGAATGATTCCACGGCACCCACGGAGAATGCCGCTGTCTTTTAAGTGCAGAATCGCCCGGTCAATAGCGTATGCGTATTCGCTCACGTCTTCCAAAAAAAGAATCTTTCCCTCACAGTCGAGCTGATAAGGCGTGCCTGCCGTGGACGCAATGATGGTCAGGTTGCCGCCTGTGAGTATTCCTTCGGCACTTCCGGCGCAGAGACATTCCAGATGCACGCCGGCATTGTCAATCTCGCCCGTCCAATGTCCCGAAAGCACATTGGCAAGTGACTGGCGGGTCCATTCGTCCTCCGAAAAATTGGCGGCGGCGGGCATCGGCGCATGAAACGTGACCATGCCGCAGCGCATATTGATCAGAGTGTGAAGCACTGTCGCGTCGCTGAAACCGCAGAAAATCTTCGGGTTTGCCTTCATTATATCATAATCCAGCAGATTTGCAAGTCTTGCTCCGCCGTATCCTCCTCTGGCGACAATGACCGCCCTGATCTCCGGATCAGCAAAGGCGCGGTTCAGATCGGAGGCACGCAGCTGATCTTCCCCCGCAAGGAATCCGAGGCGGCTGGTGCATGAAGGGAAAATTTCGGGCGTGTAACCGAGACTTTCTATAAATCCGGCGGCGTACGCAAGCCGCTCGGGCAATATCGGAGAACAGGGAGCGACGAGAGCGACCTTGTCTCCCGACTTCAGCGGTTTTGGAATTATCATGTCATTCATTCCGTTTCGTTTTATATTATAAAGGTATTATATCATATGTTTACGGATTTTTACCGGGTAATATGAAAAATAGGCGATTGTGAAAGTAAAAAAGAAAAAGGAAAGCGCGAAGCGCCATAACTAGCGAGCGTTTTTTCTCCAGGCCGCTATCGCGGCTAATTGGGAGCGTCGCGCTATGCTTTTTTAATTGATTTCAGTGTAAAAAAATCTCCGTCAACTTTGAGCCTGTTCGGGCTCTTACGCATTGACGGAGATTTTTTATCGCCTAATCGCTGTGTCAAACATCACTTCACCGCGGCGAGTAATTCTTCTGTCTTATCAGTCTTTTCCCACGGAATATCCAGATCGGTTCTTCCCATATGTCCGTAGGCGGCCAGCTGA
>ONYN01000040.1 GCA_900322085.1 uncultured Eubacteriales bacterium
GCGAAAAACAGGGGCAGAGCCCATCGCTGCCATACGCCACGATGATGATATACCCGGGCGCAACAGATCACGTATCCAATTCAAATTTGCCTTGCCCCCCGATTTACGTTGCAGAGAGGCAAATTCAACAGACGTACCTATCAAAATTGATTTCCGTGTAAATTGATAATAAGGACTTGATAATATTCAAAATAAAAGTTATAATAAAATAAGCGATTTGAAGTGTGATTGTTTTATTCCGAATAACATAAATGATAACATAAACCGGTTGTCATTTCAAGAGTTATTTATAACAAATTGTCATTTGGAGGCAGTTTTATGAAAACTTACCAAATTCATCTTCTCAGACATAGTATTACTGACGGAAATATTAACGGGCAGTATATCGGCAGCAAGGATATCCCTCTCAATGATATTGGCAAAGAGCATATTCTTCAGCTGGACGAAAAGTTCATCTATCCCGGAGCGGCAGCCTATTTCACCAGCCCCATGCAGCGATGCAAACAGACGCTTGCCATGATTTATCCCAATGCCAGTCCGATCGAGATTGACGCCCTGCGAGAATGTGATTTTGGTGAATTTGAGGGCCTTACAGCAGAAGAGCTGAAGGACAGCAGGGACTTTGCCGAATGGCTGGCGTCCGACGGACAGTCGGCTCCGCCAAGCGGCGAATCGGGAGTGGCATTCGGCAGACGGGTGTGTCAGGCATTTGAAAAGATTGTGGAGGCTTTGATGTCAACTGGAATACCTTCGGCGGTGATTGTGACGCACGGCGGTGTGATTATGACTTTGCTTGCGCAGTACGGACTTCCCGAGGCCGGCATGTCGGATTGGGCAATGGACCCGGGCTGCGGATATTCCATCAGAATACACCCGCAGCTGTGGTCGTCTGCCAAAAAGGTGGAGGTTTATCAGACCATTCCGCTCCCAAAGGAGGAGGACGACTACGAATCCGAATACTTCTTTGTCGATGCTCCGGAGGCCAAGCAGGAACAAGAGGAAGAGCAGCCATAAGAGCCTGTTCAAAAAAAATCAGTCCCTTGCCCGGATGATCCCGGGTAAGGGACTTGGAAAAATGTTCAATTGAAGCGAGGTTACGCGAGATATTTTGCAATCTTGGCGAGATAAGCGGCTGCTTCCTCTTCGGTAGCGTGAATTCCAAGCGTCACTTCGCTGTCGAGATCGAGGCCGAAAACCGAAAGAATGGACTTGGCGTCGGCGACATAACGTCCCGCTATCAGGTCGATGTCAAACGGCTGCGTCATGGTGATGTTGACAAAATCCTTTATTTCATTTACCGATGTGAATTTGATGCTTTTTTTAATCATTTTAAATCTTCCCCTTCCAAAAGTTAGAACAAAATCTATGTCAAAGCTGAGGGGACTTATCCGTGAGGGGTGAAACAGAGTGGTTAAATATTTCACTCTCTTCGGCCCCTCAGCTGTGAACATTATAAAACCTTGTTAAATAATTGTCAATGTGCAATACAGCAAACATACTGTCAACATTTTCCCGGATTATGTGAAACATACAATAAAAAGTGCGATGTCTGTACAATTCGACAAGGCTCGACATCGTTAAAACGGAGGTATCTCAATGGAAAGACGAGACAAAATTAATTATTACCTGGATCTTGCCGAGATGGTTTCCCAGCGCGGAACCTGTCTGAGAAGGCGGTACGGCGCTGTGATAGTGAAGAACGATGAGGTCATTTCCACCGGTTACGTCGGAGCGCCCCGAGGAAGACGCAATTGCACCGATATGGGACGGTGCATCAGGGAGGAACTTCAGGTGCCGCGGGGTGAGCGGTATGAGCTGTGCCGGAGTGTTCACGCCGAACAGAACGCGATCATCAGCGCTTCCCGCAACGAGATGATCGGCAGTTCGCTGTTTCTGGTGGGTAAAGACGTTAAAACGGGTGATTACGTTGCCAACGGAAACTGCTGCTCCATGTGCAAGCGCATGATTATCAATGCCGGCATAGACAAAGTCTATATTCGTGACACAAAGGACGAATACCGTGTGGTAGAGGTGCAGAGCTGGATAGATCACGACGAATCCGCGGCAGGAATTTTGGGTTATTGAAAAATTGTCTTAATTCGTTTACATATAGTTATTATTATGTGTTATAATGGTATGGACAAAATCCAATATCTGGATTTAGTATTATTTCATGCCGTGTCAGACGTCTGTGCATAAACTGGCATCAGTTCTGTGACATGATGAGATGAACCGGCGAGAATATTCAGGAGGTTTTTGAATGAAAATCGTAGGTTTGACCGATGCTGAAGTGGCCGAATCAAAAGCGAAGTACGGCGACAACAGTATGACCGAGCAAAAGGGCGAGACCTTTTTGCAAAAGCTGTGGGGCAATTTTCAGGATCCGATGATCAGGATTCTTTGCTTTGCGCTCATAGTCAATGTTGTGCTCTGTGTAATGGGGCAGGCTGATTGGTTTGAACCGATCGGCATAACGGCGGCCATTCTCATCGCTACCCTGGTCTCCACCTATTCCGAGTACAACAACGAAAACGCGTTTCAGAAATTGCAGGAGGAAGCCTCCCGCATTATGTGCAAGGTCTATCGCAACGGCGAAATTACCGAGGTTGCTATCAATGATCTGGTTGTGGGCGACTGCATTCTGCTCCAGTCGGGCGATAAGATCCCCGCAGACGGACTGATGATCGACGGCGAACTGAAGGTGGATCAGTCGGTGCTCAACGGCGAGAGCAAGGAAGCGCTTAAGGTGGCCATTCCGGATGATTACACCGAAACCGACGAACCGCTCGACTTCCTGAATGAATACAAGGTGTTCAGAGGCGCGGTTGTCTGCTCGGGCAACGGCGTGATGAAGGTCACGGTGGTGGGCGACAGCTCCGTGTACGGCAAGATCGCAAGCGAGCTTCAGGCGGACGATGACAGGGAATCCCCCCTTCAGGTCAAGCTCTCCAAGCTGGCAAACGGAATCAGCAAATTCGGCTACATCGGCGGCGGTCTGATTGCCGTGGCATATCTTTTCCAGCACTTCTTTGTGCTCAATCACTTTAACGGCGCCGAAATCGCGGCGTATTTCTCGCACACCGGCAGCGTGGTACACGATGTGGTCAACGCCGTAATGTTCGCGGTCATCATCATTGTCATGGCGGTTCCGGAAGGCCTGCCGCTCATGGTGGCGCTTGTTTCCGCTATGAATATGAACAAGATGCTCAAAGACAACGTGCTTGTGCGCAAGATCGTCGGAATCGAGACGGCGGGCAGCCTGAACATTCTTTTCAGCGATAAAACCGGCACCATTACCAAGGGCAAGCTGGAAGTCGTCACCTTTATTGACGGCAATCTGAAGGCATACAAGGGGATCAATGAGATCCCCGGTATGCTGGGCGACCTTATCACAATGAGCATCAAAAACAACACCGATTCGGTCATCTCCGGAGAGGGCGAGAGTCTCAAAATTGTGGGCGGCAATGCCACAGAGCGTGCCGTTCTGGGCTTCGCGGTGGATTCACCCAAGACCTTTGACGCACCCAAAGTAAGCTCTATTCCCTTCAACAGCACCAATAAATACTCCGCGTCCACCGTGGGCAGAGGCGGCAAATACATCACGCTCATTAAGGGCGCACCGGAGAAGATGCTCAGAAAATGCAGCTATTATTACGATCAGAACGGCAAGAGAATCCCTCTGACCGATTCCGCGAAAATTGACGCCACCATGGACGAACTGGCTACACGGGCGATCCGTGTGCTTGCCTTTGCTACCTCCGACAGCGTGATCACCGACGGCAAGCTCCCCGAGGACGAATGGACGCTGGTTGGCTTTGTAGGCATACGCGACGAGGTACGTCCCGAATCCATTCAGGCGATCAGGGAGGTCAAGCGTGCGGGCGTGCAGGTGGTTATGATCACCGGCGACCGCAAGGAGACGGCCGTTGCCATAGCCAAGGACGCCGGCATTCTCAAGAGAGAAAGCGACCTTGTCTTTACGTCAGACGAGCTTGCCGGAATGAGCGATGAGGAAATCAGCAAGGTCATCAGAAAAATCCGTGTCATTGCCCGTGCGCTTCCCTCTGACAAGAGCCGTCTGGTTCGTATCGCGCAGGAGAGAAATCTGGTTGTGGGCATGACGGGCGACGGCGTCAACGACTCACCGGCACTCAAAAAGGCGGACGTCGGCTTTGCTATGGGCGGCGGCACCGAAGTTGCCAAGGAAGCCGGAGACATCGTCATTCTCGACGACAACTTCCTTTCCATCGAAAAAGCCATCCTCTATGGCCGCACCATATTCAACAGCATACGCAAATTCATTGTGTTCCAGCTCACCATCAATATTTCGGCGGTATTCATTTCGTTTATCTGTCCGCTGCTTCAGATGGAGAATCCTCTTACCATCACCCAGATTCTCTGGGTCAATTTGGTCATGGATACCCTGGCGGCGCTTGCTTTCGGCGGCGAACCGGCGCTCAAAAAATTTATGCGCGAAAAGCCCAAGAGACGCGACGAGAGCATCATCAGCAGGAATATGTGGTCGTCTATCCTGGTTGGCGCGGGATATACGGTGGCCATCAGCCTTCTCTTCCTGCTTGCGGGAAACAGATGGTTTTATGAATGGCGCTACTTCCATGAGATTCACATGACGGGATACTTTGCCCTCTTTATTTTCACTGCGGTATTCAACGCGTTCAATGCCCGCACGGATGAGATCAACCTTCTCGACAACATCACCCGCAACAAGAATTTCCTAAAGATTATGGCGCTTATCTCAGTCATTCAGGTTCTGCTCACCTATCTGGGCGGCGATATTTTCCAGTGCTACGGACTCAATATTGAGCATTGGTGTCTGATCATTCTTCTTGCGTTTGCGATCATTCCGGTTGATATTATCAGAAAATGCATTGTCAGAATGATGAATTCTCGCGATGAATAATCATTCATCGACATGTATAATTATAAGAAGTCAAATCAATGAAAGCTGATCGTTAAACAACTGAAACAACGCACGTTGTCTCTCTGAACGACAAACAACGTGCGTTGTTTTTATATTATTTAAACAAAATTCACACAATCTTCCGATTGCGACGGTTGTGACGACTTGACATAATATTTAAAAATATGGTATAATTATTAAATAAAAAATAAACGGCAAATGCCGGAGGGAGGCCGACAATGACAAACAAGGAATTGAATTTGTACACAACGGGCAAGAGGGATGTGTGCATTGCCAACGATACGATTTCCGATGTGCTTTTCAAGGAATACGGGGTCAATCGCGGACTTCGCGACATCAATGGCAAGGGCGTGCTTGCAGGTCTTACCAGAATATCCAAGATCGTGTCATTCAAGGACGTCGACGGTGTAAAGACTCCCTGTGACGGCGAGCTTTGGTACCGTGGCTACAAGGTCAATACATTGATCAGCGAACTGGGCAGTGATGAATTCGGATTTGAAAAAACAGCCTATCTGCTGCTCTTCGGTCAGAAGCCTACCGCGGACGAGGAAGAGGAATTCTGTCGTATACTGGGTAAATGCAAAAAGCTCCCGGTCAACTTTACCCGCAATGTCATTATGGAAGGCCCGTCGAAGGACATCATGAATTCCATGACCAAGAGCATTCTTACCCTGGCGTCATACGACCGTGAGGTCAATTCCGCGACACTCGAAAGCTGCATAAGGCAGTGCATGGAGCTGATCGCCGTTTTCCCGATGCTGGCGGTTTACGGATATCACGCTTACAATCACTACATGAACGACGCGAGCATGTACATTCACAGACCCAAGCCGGAACTTTCCACCGCTGAGAATATTCTGCGCATGCTGCGTCCCGACCGTTCCTACACCAAGCTGGAAGCCAAGGTTCTGGATATAGTGCTGATGCTGCATATGGAGCACGGCGGCGGCAACAATTCCACATTTACCACCCGAGTGGTCACTTCGTCCGGCTCGGACACCTATTCCTCGATCGCGGCAGCCATGTCCTCACTCAAAGGTCCAAAGCATGGCGGTGCGAACATCAAGGTCATGGAGATGATGGAGGATATCTGTCAACACGTGTCAGACAAGACCGACCGGGAAGAGGTACGCGCCTATCTGGCCAAGATCATTGACGGGGAGGCTTTCGACGGCAAGGGGCTGATTTACGGAATGGGTCACGCGGTTTATTCCGTGTCCGACCCGAGAGAACGCATACTCAAATCCTACGTTGAAAAGCTTGCCAGCGCAAAGCATCAGGAGGAGAACATCACTCTTTACAACATCATCGAGGAGGAAGCCCCCAAGCTGATCGCCCAGAAGCGGCATATATTCAAGGGCGTCAGTCCGAATGTCGACTTTTACAGCGGCTTTGTATATGAAATGCTCGGAATCCCTGTGGAGCTTTATACCCCGTTGTTTGCGATAGCCCGTATAGTGGGCTGGAGTGCGCACCGCATTGAGGAAATGATTGGCATGAATAAGATTATCCGTCCGGCTTACATGAGCGTCATGGACGAACTGGAATAGTTTTTAAGAGCCTGCCGACGTATCTCCGCGC
>ONYN01000166.1 GCA_900322085.1 uncultured Eubacteriales bacterium
GCCACGAACAGTGCGATCTCCTGAAAGGTGCGTCCTGTCACACATACGGAAAAATCATAGCCACCGCTCATCAGACTCACCGATTCCACCTCGTCAAAACGCATGATTTCCTCCGCTATGGCTTCAAATCCAGTGTCCTTTTGAGGCGTCACCTTTAACTCGATAATAGCGGTCACTTTGTCTGTCTGCTCGAGCTTATCCCAATTGATAACCGTTTTGTATCCGCAGATAATTCCGTCCCTTTCATAAGAAGCAATGCGTTCCCCGACCTCGTCCGGGGTAAGTCCTGTCATTGCCGCTATCTGCGCATCGGAAAGCCTGGGATTGTCGCTGAGAATTTCTAAAATATTGTCCATTTTTTACAACTCCCGTATAAAAATCAGATCAGAGCATTCTTTTTTTCTTCATTACAACCATGGCCGCCACGCATATTACCAGCGTTATGGCGCATACAATGGCAAATCCAAGACGCGACTCGCCAAACGGCATGCCGGAGGACGGCACATTCATACCGTACAGTCCCGAAATAATAGTTGGAATGGCCATCACAAGCGTGATAGACGTGAGATATTTCATCACATTATTGAGTTTGCTGTCGATAACGGAAGAAATCAGTTCACGCGTACCGTTGAGAATATCCCTGTAAATTGCGGTCATCTCGATTGCCTGGCGATTCTCAACAATCAGATCGTCAAGAAGCTCCTGGTCATCGGGATACTGCTCAAGCCGCGTATATCTGGTAAGGCGGTTGAGAACGCCGCTGTTTGCGTTAAGCGATGTGGCAAAATACACCAGAGTGGATTCCAACTCATGCAGGTCTATCAGGTCAATATCGGTGGTGTCCTCACCGACGCGTTCTTCTATTTCTGTACGCATTTTGTCGATTGTACGAAGTGTCGACTGATAGAAGGAGATGGTTCGGGCTATAATCTGATAAATAAACCTCATTTTTTTCTTTGTGCTGAAATCCTTTATTCTTTTATTGATAAAATCATTGAGAATCGGCGTTTCTACCGTGCAAACGGTAATGATCACCGTCTGGGTAATCAATATACCAAGAGGGATTGTGGTGTGTCGGTTTTTGTCGTGTCTGACCTCCACGGAGGGAATGTCAATGAGGATCAGGGTATAACCGTCCTCCAGCTCAATACGGGAACTTTCCTCATCGTCGAGTGCGGCCATGATGTCGGCTTCGTCAATATTGAAATGACCGGCTATCTCCGCAACCTCATTATAGGAGGGATCCACCATATTTACCCAGCAGCCGTCTTTTATTTTGTTGATTTCCTGTAAAACCTTGTTATCGGTACGGTACAGCTTCAGCATCGCATTACCTTCTTTAAAAAACCTTTAGAGCAATTAAACTTATTATAACACACCGCAAAAAATAAATCTACACTTTTATAACCTTTTTTTGAATATCTGTGCGGTTTTATTTCTCTATCAAAAAATTAATTCTTTTTCTATTGACTTTCAATATAAAGTATAATACAATTAAATTTGTTGTGTTGGAGATTATCAAAGTCTTTTGTAATGCGTACATCATATTGCGTTATCATGTATTGTATTGCATTACAATGCCAAAAAATGATCAACATATTAAGTGACAGGAGAATTGCTAAATGTCAAAAATTACAAAAATCGTCAGTATTATTGTGTCATTTATAACAATTTCATTGCTCAGTAGCTGTGAACTTCCCATGGCTGTTGTCGGTATTCCGAATCCTAAGAACACGGTAACTGACTTTTTCGACTGCGTTTGTTCAGGTGATTTTGCCAAGGCTGACGAATACATCAGCGGCGTCTCCATTTCAATGAAGAATGACGTCTCGGGTAATTTTTCAAATAAACTGTACGGATATCTCTTACAGAGCTACAGCTATACGCAAACGACGGACGTCCAAAGTGACAATATTGACGCGTGGTGTACGGTCGATTTTACATATCTTGACCTCAATCTGCTTGCCAATGATCTCAAAGAGCTTTCTACAAAAATGGGAAAAAACTATATAGCCGAAAGCAGAGAAGGCTACGTGGAAAATAAAAACGATTCCATTATTCTGACGGATGAAGGCGCTGAAAAAATTGCCGCAGAAGCGCTGGATTCATTAATGACCAATCCGGAAAAATACTATACCACAAAAACCTTTGACATTAAAATGAAATATGTTTCAGGCAAATGGCTCATTTTAATGACCGACGATTTATTTGATGCTATTTCGGGCGGATTTGATTCCGCTCAATGAGCTTGCTTTCTTCAAGTTATTCTAATGAAGGGTTGTGTATAAACTAATATGAACGATAAAAAGCAGCTGATTACCGACGACGAAGCAGAAGATCTCATAATGCATTTAAAAAAAGGCAAGGATTACGCCGACTTTCTTCCATCAGATTATACACAGGAAATCAAGTCTCAGAATGATAACAGTCAGCAATACAGCACACCCTGCCAAAACGATGCTGCCGACACCGCAAGTGAATCCAACGGATGCTTGACGCGTTCCAGACCGGAAGATACTACAATCACACGCGAGTATTCCGTCACAGCCCCTTCTTCGCACGGGCAAAAGAAGGATCGCACTTCGGCTACGTCTTCACAAACAGAACAAAAATATCAGAATTTCGGTATTAAAATTACCGCGTTAGCTTTATGCGTTTTCATTATGACTTGGCTGCTGCCCTCGGGAAATGTGATGAATCTGGAATCCGCCAATGCTTCATCAAAAGATCGCTCCGTTATTTTTCAAACGGCCTCCAACAATCTGATGAGCGATTCTCTCGGTGAAATACATGAGATGCCCCGGCTGTATGTGCTGGAGATGAGCGATGTATTGACTCCCGCTCCCGATCAGAGCAAGTTTTCAGAGATTTATGACGACGAACGTAAGAGTTTCGACGGAGAACCGATTAAATACTATAAAGATGAAACCATTGAGGTAAAGTGCTGGCGCGAGGAACGTCTCGGAACCGTTTTTAATTTTTCCGAGATATGGATTTCACATCCCAGCCAGTTAAGACGCACGCTGGTCGATAATGTCATCAGTAAAAAGCACAAAGATCATCCTCAGAATATCGTGCAGAGAACCAACTCCGTGGTTGCTATGACAGCCGACTACTGCGCTTTCAGAGCATACGGAATTGTGATTCAGTACGGTGACGTCCTGAGAACCAAAACAAGCGCGGAAATCTGGAGCGATGTGATTGATATTGCGATCTTTGACACAAACGGCAATTTCACCAGCGTGAAAGACAAATCTGATTTTTTCGACAGTGACGTTTACAAAAACGGAGACGTCATTCACACCTTTGCATTCGGTCCGACGCTCGTTGACAATTATAAGGTAAGCGATTCTTATCTGCTCAGAAAACCCAAAATTCAGGGGGAACCCACCAGACACGATCCCAGAGCGGCCATCTGTCAGTTCGACTACGACAAGCATTATTTGCTCTGCACTGTGGATCAACCGGGTCTCACCATGCTGGATTTCGCAAATGAGCTTCAGACTATGGGCGTGCGCTTTGCGTATAATCTCGACGGAGGTCAGACAGCCACTCTTATGTTTAACAAAAAAATCATCAATAAGGTGGCTTATGGCGGTACCCGCGAGGTGAGCGATCTTCTTTATTTTGCAACCGCTGTTCCAAATGACTGACATACCAGAAAGGATGAAAAATACCAATGGATAATCTGGCCCTGCTGCTGGGCGGCATCTGTATTTACTGGCACGGAGTGTTTATGGCTGTTGCAATCGCTCTTGCCATTGTCACATCATTTATTTTTTGCTCTCTGTATAAAAAAGGCGGAAAGAACGATTTGCTCAATTGCATACTTCTTTCCATTCCAATTGGGTTTGTGCTTTCGCGGCTGGTGTATATGTGCTGCAATCTGGAGGAATATGAGAGCTTCACAGATTATCTTAACTTTACCAGAGGCGGTTACTCCCTTTACGGAGTTATTTTCGGAGTGCTTCTCTCTGCTCTGATCCTCAAAAAGATAAATCCTGCCTTCAACGCAGGCGCCGCGTGCGACTGCATCGCGGCGGGAAGTGCCTTGGGAATTGTGATCGGACGAATGTCGTCATATTTCTCGGGTGACAACATCGGCCTGGTGATAAAAAATCCGGCGCATAAGGTCTTTCCCTTTGCCGTCTATAACGCACAGAAGGGCGACTGGGTCATTGCTGTCTTCCGATTTGAGGCGGCATTTGAAGTATTGATCTTTATTGTACTCTGTGTCTTGTTCGCAAAATACAGCAACGAGAAAAAGAACATGTCCAGCAGACACGGCGACATTGCCCTCCTGTTTTTGCTGATGCACGGCTGTTCTCAGGGCATTTTTGACAGCATGCATGTTGACGCGCTCTACTTTATGAACAACTCCTTTGTCAGAATGCAGCAAATATTCGGCGCCACCTGCTTCACAATTGTCACTGTAATATTCGCGATACGTTCAAAGAAAATCAACGGTCTGAAATGGTATGTCATTGCTTCACCGATCATTGCCGTTGCTGCCGTGGGCATTACGCTTGCTATGGAACTGAACAGAATTTCGTATCATAATTTCATCAGAAATTACAGCGTTATTTTTGCTTGTATGTTTGGCGAGGCAATCAACGGTATCCTCATTTAC
>ONYN01000208.1 GCA_900322085.1 uncultured Eubacteriales bacterium
ACGACGTGTCGGACGCTTCGTTTGAACAGGTCGATATAGAGCAATACGCCGATGTCACTTCCGGGAGCGATCAGCCCCGAGGCTACAGCTTCGGGGAAAAAATTGCTCCGATAGAGGTGGACATGACGCCTCCGGAAATCCCCGATTCAACCGAGCCTGAATATATACCCATTGCGCAGACCGACACGATGTCCGCGTTTGGCGTGAAGGAACCCGAGCCGGAAGAACCGGAGATCGACCAGCCTTCGCCTGTCGGAGAACAGATCGGCGTGCGTGAGGAGAGTTTTGAGCCTGTTCAGATACAGATAGACAAGCTGCGGGACGACAGTGCTGATAACGCAACTGAAAAGCTCCGCCGCAAGAAACTCAGTGATGAGGAAAAAGCCATTCGCACCGGCGTAATGGGAATGTTGCTCTATATCAATCAGAGCATTTCGGACTCCGATCTGACCAATTCAGAGTTGTTCAGCGAATTCATGCGGATCTATCCGGGCGCACAGCCGAAGGAAACCGCTGCGATGGCTCAGTTTGCCGCCAACACTCTGAGCGGCATCAATGCCAATACCCGCGCCAAGCTTTTCATGTTTGCGACCAAAGCGGAGCCCGCCGTCAAGCACAGACTCATGGATTTTGCCCTTGAACGCTACAGCTATAAACTGCGTGTGGCGGAGGATGAGGCTTCCTTCCGTGACTTTTTGCAGACGCTCTGCACCACTCTTTTTGAGGAGGCGGGCGATTATGAATATTCATCCTATCTGATTTCCAAGGGAATTCTGAGGGATCCGCCGGAGCAGCGGGATGCCCATTATAAACAGATTCCCTTTGAACGCGGCATTGGAAAGGCTAATCTCTATGCCAATACCCGATATCCCTATTACCGCACCTTGGAACAGGTCGGATTCCTGCACTTTACATTTGAGGCCATCCGTGACAGCCTGAAGATTGAGTTGAGCGACAGCCATTATTATGAAGAGCTGGAGGATCTGGTCTATCGCAAGTGCGAGCCGACACTGATGAAATTCGTGGTGATCGAAACCACCATGGGACTGCTTTATCTGGAGCAGAGAACGCTTGCGGACTGGGGCGTTGACGAGGAATTTGTCTGGCGCGCGGCGGAAAACAACATGAAAAACACCCAGTTCCGCGCCAAATATTCATTCAGCACCGAGGACTGCAGCCCGTTCAGATACATTCAGCACGACCTTGCGAGTTATGTTCTGGCAATGCCCGAAAAGCTCAGTGAGCTTGCCGATGGACAGGATCTGATCCTGACAGCGCCCTGCCGTGAAATTGTTTACATTGATTTTTACAATCTGTCTTCGATCAGGGAAATGCTCAGTTTCAGCACCCATTACGACTGTACCATTCAGTTGGGCGGCGACCAGTACGAGCATCCCTTCACCCCCGACGTATTTATTTATCATGCTGACGACAGTTCCCTGGAGCGTGTCAACGATGAGACTTATATTCTGCTCGGAGACTCGGTCGCAAGGCGCGAAGTGCTTAAGTCGGTGCTTCCGCAGGATACGAAGGTGGATGTGGAGGCGATCGTCAAGCCAAAGACCACCGATGAGATCGAGATTATCGGTGACGAGACATATAACTTGCAGGCAGCGGCGTTTACCATACTCAGGCTTTACTCCGAGATGAACGGCGATACCGATTACACCCTTCCTCAGAATGCGGTAATGGCGGTATTTGACGATCTGTTCATTTCGTTTGACGCCGTTTACCCGCCGGTCAGGGGCAGGGAACAGCCTGACCCGACGCAGCACATCGACGACTGCGCCCGAATGGTGGCCCGCGGAGGCAAGACCGTAAGCTGGCTGCTTGTGCAGGCAATACAGCAGCTCTGCGGCGACATTAATTACGAGACGCCCGCCAGCGCCAATATCCGACAGACCACCTTGCAGGAAATATACGGCGACAATGCCAACGCCGTTTGGCTCAACTGTGGGACGGCAACCGAATTCCGCAGGCGGTTTGAAGCGGTGCGCCGTTATCACGAGATTCCCGTAGCCAATCAGCATCTCACCATTCTTGACGCGAAGGTAGAGGTGGCAATGCACGCGCTGGTGATGATATTCCATCAGTTCGGTCAGCGTTACGCACTGGGACAGGTTCGCAGACATCTGTACAAGATGATGCCCGATATCAAGTTCAGCTATGAGATCAATCAGAGCGCATGGCTGCCTTCTCCGGGCGATGACATTGACGTGGATGTTCAGTCAATCGGCATGATTTTCAGAGGATTTGACAACGCCACTCAGGAAAATATCCTCACAGGGCTTGCCAATGCCATCGGCGACCGCGACCTGGCGGAAGGCGGCTGGGGCTTGCTCTATTTCATCAAATTTGTCAAATACGCATACCTGGATCCCTCCGAAATGGTGGAAAGATACTTTATTTCACGCAGCAGGCTCATTCCCTCACAGAATATCCTGAAGCAGCTTTACTACAAGGATCTCAACAACGAATTCATAAAGCATCAGCGCAAATCAGTCAAACAAATGCTGACCGATTACGGCGACAGCTTCGAGGTGATCAGGAACACCCCTGTCCGGGGCAGCGATGATGAGAATCGCACGCCGGTGGAGGACTTTGAGAATGTGCTCAATTTTGCCCGTGAAATTGAGGAAAAGATGAGCGCACCTGCGGAGACTCCCGCCGAAGGTGAAATGATCAGCCTGCAGGGCAACCGTCCGATGGCTACCACCAAGCCGGATATTCAGTTGCGCCAGGTGGAAAACGGATTTCTCGAAAAGCGGCTCAATTTTGTACTGGAGCCGGTTGATGCACGCATGGCAGATCAGTTGGTCGACGCGGCGCATTTTGTGACCAAGCTGTTCCATGTGCCGGAGATTGAATTCCGTGCGAACAACGACATCGAATGTGAACTGCATTACGGCATCATCCGCAGCAAGAATCAGGTCATTGCTCTGCGTTCTCTGGCGTGGACGACGGCGCAGCTTATGTATGAATCGGGACGCGACCTGCGGGACGTTACCGAGCAGGACGTTTATCACGCAAACGATATAGTCGAACAGTGCGACCGCAACAATTACAAGAAGTCGGGTGCGTTTCCGACCATCTGTTCAATGCCTGTGGACGAGGGTATGTACATTCCCGCCTATCAGGAGTACATCTTCTTTGCCCAGGAGCTAATGCCGGAGGTTAAGCTGGCGAGTCTGTTTTCGCTGCAGCAGGAGCTTGCGGACATAGCACCGATGATGAAGGTGGTTTACGACATACTCAAAAAAGAGCGGCGCGACGGTCCTGTTCAGCCCGGAAGTGTCCTTGCCGACGCGCTTTGCGCGTGGAGCGCCTATTGCTTTGCGGCAGTGGATTCGTTTGAAGTGGTAGCCGGTCCTTCTGCCTACAGCTTTGCCCAGATAAAAAGATAAACATGCTGTTCCCCTTTCCGGAGTGTTTCTTGGAAAGGGGAATCTTTTTTGTATAAATCAACATTTCGGTTGAATTAATGCAAATACCCGTTGAAAAATAGAGGATATGACGTTATAATAATATTTTAGGGGGACCGTAAAAAGCCATTTTTATCGTTTCCCCGTGGAGACAGTGTTTTTGTAAAGAAAAAATGGCAGAGACAGAGGATGGAACATTATGAGTGCAATGAATAAGAACGGCAGTGCTGAAATAAAAAATACCGTGCTGTGGTCGTCACTGTCATTTGTGGCGCCAGCGGTAATTTTGGCAGTTGCCATGGCAATTTGCGGCATCACTCCGTTTGGCGACAAAACCCTGATAAGCGATCAGAGTGCAGCGTGGTTTGAGAGTTTCAGCCGAATGTACCAGTCGGTTGTTTCGGGGCAGGGCGTTTTTTATCATCTGAATGTCGGCTTTGGCAGAAGCTTTTATTCTGAATTTGCTTCCGGGCTTTGTTCACCGTTTATGTTTTTCGCGCTTTTCTTCGGTCAGCGTTCCCTCGCCGCTGCCTATTCGATCATCACCGTTATTCGGGCGGGAGCTGCCGGGGCAGCCGCGTGGTACATGCTGAATCAATGCACAGACGCAGGCAAATGTATGAGTTTTGCCCTTTCCTGCGGGTATTCACTGTGCGGCTTTACCGC
>ONYN01000026.1 GCA_900322085.1 uncultured Eubacteriales bacterium
ATATAATAAAGAGAAAGAACAGGCGGTGAAGAAAATGAGGAAAGCATATCCGAGCGATATAACAAGAGAGCAACTGGATTGTAGAACGCTCTTTTGGCTGGTTAGATAAATGCCGTAGACTTTGGAAAAACGCTGAACGACTTCTTCAAAATTCTTTGCAAATGTTCTCTCTCGCTTTTATTCGTATTATTTTAAGAAGATACGTCAGCAGGCTCTAAAATATTTCGGGTTGAATTGGGCTGTATTATGTGGTAAAATTGAATGGAAAATTATCAAATAAATCAGGTGATGCGGTTGGATAAACTTGGAAAAATGGAAACGCTGGAACATTATTTCGGCTATAAAAGCTTCCGCGACGGTCAGGAGCCAATCATTGACGCCATCCTGTCGGGCTGCGACGCCGTCGGAATCATGCCCACCGGAGCAGGCAAATCCATATGCTATCAGGTGCCTGCGCTCATGCATGACGGAATTACACTGGTCATTTCTCCCCTCATTTCGCTGATGAAGGATCAGGTGAGCGCTCTGGTTCAGTCCGGAGTGAGCGCCGCGTTTATCAACAGCACATTAACGCCACGTCAATCCGAAATTGCCCTTTACCGCGCCGCAAACGGAATCTATAAGATCATCTATGTCGCGCCCGAAAGGCTTACAACGCCGTCCTTCCTTCAATTTGCCCTGAACGCGGACATTTCAATGGTGGTGGTGGACGAGGCACACTGCGTATCACAATGGGGGCAAAATTTTCGCCCAAGCTATCTCAAAATCGCTGAGTTCATCTCGTCGCTGCCAAAGCGTCCGGTTGCCGCCGCTTTTACGGCAACGGCAACCGACAAGGTCAAAAGAGACATTGTCAATCTGCTCGGACTCCATTCACCTATGATGACAGCCACGGGATTTGACCGCCCGAATCTTTATTTTGAGGTGCTTAAGCCGAAGGACAAATTCACTGCCTTGACGTCATTTCTCACCCTCAACCGGGGCAAAAGCGGAATTATCTACTGCGCCACCCGCAAGCTGGTGGAGGAGGTCTCTGACCGTCTGACAGAAGAAGGCTGGAACGCCGGCAAGTACCACGCGGGCATGACCGACACGGAGCGCAACAGTGCGCAGGAGCTGTTTATCAAGGACGAAAGACCGGTTATCGTTGCAACAAACGCGTTCGGCATGGGAATTGACAAGTCGAACGTATCATTTGTGGTGCATTATAACATGCCGAAAAACATGGAGAGCTATTATCAGGAAGCCGGCCGCGCCGGTCGCGACGGACAGCCCGCCGAATGTATTTTGCTCTACAGCGGACAGGACGTGAGAATCAACAGATTTCTCATTGAAAAATCCTTTGAGGACAACACCGATATGGATGAGGAAACCGCGGAAAAGCTCAAGGCAAACGAACTGGAACTTCTCAAACAGATGACATTCTATTGTTCGTCAAAGTATTGCTACCGGAAATTCATTCTCAAATACTTCGGTGAACGTCCCGATTACGAAAACTGCGGCAATTGCTCCAACTGCACGCAGTCCCACACCGATTTTGCATCCAGGGACATCACGACCGAGGCACAGAAAATTCTCTCTTGCGTCAAACGCATGAACGAATCTCAGACCAGATGGGTAATCATCGACATTCTGCGCGGCACTCTCAACAACCGCGTGGAACTGTGCGGCGGCAACCGTCAATCCACTTTCGGCATAATGAGCGACAGCGGTTCCCGTGAGATTGACAAAATAATTGACTCCATGATAGCGGACCGTTATATCTCCGAAGCGCCAGACGGTATTCTGAGCTGGGGTACGGGAGCGAGGGGCGTTATTTACAGCGGAATGAGGGTGACAATCAAGGAGCACACTTCATCGGATGGCGACGGCACACGCAGAGAAGACAGAATCGGTCTGAACGCAGACCCCGAGCTTCTCAGCCGCCTGCGCAGCCTGAGGAGCAAAGTCGCTCAGATCAAAGGCGTTCCGGCATATGTCATATTCAACGACGCCTCCCTGCGTGATATGGCGGAGAAAATGCCGACCAATGAAGCGCAGTTTCAGGCACTTTACGGCGTTGGAATCGTCAAGACCGAAAAATTTGGTCGCACATTTATGGACGAAATCAAGGACTTCATTTCAGAACGCTCCATTACTCGCACTATCGACAGTGAATTGCCAATGAGTCCGGTAAAAAAGAAATCCACACGGACACGTCACGGCAAAGCTCCCAACAAACCCGATGTTCATCTGACCAAGGATGATAACGGCCATTATATTTTGCCGCAAGGTGCCGACAGCGATATGTTTGCCGCGTTGAGAACCCTGCGGGCCGATCTTTCATCCGACTACTGCATACAGTCAAATGTTCTCGCAAGCACCGACGCGCTGGCTCAGATTTGCATTGACAAGCCTGTCACACTTGAAAAATTGCGCAGTATGGGCATATTGCCGCCTTTGACGCTGGAATACTGCGGCGGGGATATTGTGCGGACGGTGAGAAAAATCCTTTGCGACCACGGGAAAACCATTGCGGAGGAAAGCGACTGCGAGCTTTCTCCCGACATGAAGCTCTTCGGGCAGCTTATGAAGCTGTGCCACCATCTCAACGGCCGGATTTACACGCCTCTGAATCGAATCATCAGTGAGCCTACCCTAAAAAAAATGTGCGATATGAAACCTGTAACACGGTTTCAACTGATGGAAAAAACGCATATCGGCAATTCCAAATGTCTCGTATTCGGCAAAATTTTTGTGGACGCAATACGCCATTACACCGGCAATTGCGCCGAACCTGACGGATTTGAAGGGGCGCCGGATATCGACAGGGAGCTTTTTGTAAGGCTCGCCCAACTCAGGCACACTTTTGCGGTCAGGGACGACAAAACCGATCTGAGCGTAATGAGCGATTATACCCTTTACGACATATGCGTGAGACTTCCCCGCAACGATGAGGACTTCCGCAGTGTTTACGGAATAGGCGAATTCAAGTCCGGAAAGTACGCTCCTGAAGTGATTGCCTGCGTTTCCGACTATTTGAAAAACAAATAATAATACGAGATGATGACAATGGATTGTAATTGGAGCATTCAGAAACAGTCTGACGAGAAATTCATGCGTCTTGCCATAGAGCAGGCGATGATTTCGGCCAGTGAGGGAGAAGTCCCCGTGGGGGCAGTGGTTGTAAAGGACGGCGAAGTGATCTCGGTGGGTCGCAACCGCCGTGAACTGGGGAAAAATGCCCTTGCTCACGCCGAGCTTGAAGCCATAGACGGAGCCTGTAAAGCTTTGGGCGGCTGGCGGCTGTGGCAATGCGAATTATATGTCACACTGGAGCCTTGCCCGATGTGTACCGGAGCTATCATCAATTCCCGCATACGACGCGTGATTTACGGAGCGTCGGACAAAAAAGCCGGTTCCTGCGGGTCGGTGGTGAATTTATTTGCATTTCCTTACAATCACCATCCGGAAGTAACTGCGGGATTGATGGGACAGGAATGTGGACAGCTGCTTACGGATTTTTTCCGCAAGCTGAGAGAAGAGAGAGACAAGAGAAAGGAAGGCGTGCAATGAATATTCTGAAAAGCTGGAAAAAGAAAATACTCTTCGGATATTATTGTTATCCTGCCGAAGAATGGCCTGAGATGGAGAACGCGGGATTCTCGGTAAGGCTGTTTGCAAACGGCACGTTGATTTATCAGACATATTCACTTGACCGTAAAAGGGAGCCTGTGATTGCTACATCCCAAAGACTGTGCCTGAACGAAAATTCGGTAAGCAAAATAAGCCGGATCATTGCCGGCTATTCCAAGGAAATTGACGTTCTGCCGGAATTCACCAGCAATGGCTCATGCGACGGCAGCTTCAACGACTTTGTGTTCTGCGGCAAATACGTCAGTTCTCTCAATATCAAACGGACCGATGCCGTGGACGTAATGCTTGACAACCCCGAATACTACGAAAAATACCGCTTTGACATGGCTGACGAAAACATCATTCTCGATATTTTCACAAAGATATGTGAGGCAATGAGAACCGACGGCGTGAAGCTGCATCTGTATCATCTTTACGTTGACGGCAAAGAAATATACTGACCTTTCACAACACACATAATAAATACACCGTTTGCATCACGCCTTGACACAGAGAAACGCAAACGGTGTTTTATTATTGAAAAAATCAGTTGACAGCCTTTTCAATTTCATCGGCGGCGGATTCCATATAGTCGCCCTCGAAGAGCTCAATGAGTCCGTTGTCGCAGTTATTGGCAAGCACCGGGTCGAGCGGCAGCTTGGCAAGCACTTTGAGACCGAATTCGGCTGCTACGGCGTCGGTCTTGCTCTCGCCGAACACATTGATTTTTTTGCCGCAGTCGGGACATTCCACATAGCTCATGTTCTCAACGATGCCGAGAATCGGAATATCCATCAGCTTTGCCATATTGACAGCCTTTGCCACGATCATCGAAACAAGTTCTTGGGGAGATGTGACAATGACAATGCCGTCAAGCGGAAGCGACTGGAATACGGTGAGCGGCACATCGCCCGTTCCGGGAGGCATATCGACAAACATGTAGTCGACGTCCTTCCAGATAACATCCGTCCAGAACTGCTTGACCGTGCCGGCGATGACAGGCCCTCTCCATACAACCGGGTCGGTCTCGTTGTCGAGCAGAAGGTTGACCGATATCATTTCAATGCCCGTCTTGGTAACAGCGGGAATGATATACTGTTCGGTACCGTGTGCCTTTTCCTTCATGCCAAAGGCCTTGGGAATCGAGGGACCGGTAACGTCCGCGTCAAGTATGGCGGTCTTGAAGTGACGGCGGTTGAAGGTGACGGCAAGCATTGAGGTGACCAGAGATTTGCCTACGCCGCCTTTACCGCTGACCACACCTATTACCTTCTTGACGCTGCTCAGATCGTTGAGCTTCTCCAGAAAATCCTCCTTGGAGGGCTGACGGCTGGAACAGTTCGCAGAGCATGTGCTGCAATCGTGTGTACATTCACTCATAGATGATTATCTCCTAAACAAAATGATGGTAAGTTTTATTATAACACAAACAGAACAAATTATCAATATATATTTCAACAAAAAAGTAAGGCCAACCTGCTAATGTATGAAGGTACAGCCTTGCTTTGTTTGAATTACATGCACTCATGTGCCGAACGAGCGATAACGTCAAGCTGCTGCTCAGGGGTGAGATCAATGAATTTGACAGCATATCCCGAAACGCGGATTGTGAAGTTTGCGTATTCAGGCTTTTCGGGATGTTCCATGCAATCCTTGAGCTTATCTACGCCGAACACGTTGACATTGAGGTGATGAGCGCCCTTGTCAAAGTAGCCGTCCAGCACATGCCAGAGGTTGTTGACGCGTTCCTCTTCGGTGTGGCCGAGAGCATCCGGGCTGATGGTCTGGGTATTGGAAATACCGTCAAGCGCATACTCATACGGCAGCTTTGCAACCGAATTCAGAGAAGCAAGCAGTCCGTTCTTCTCGGAACCATAGGCAGGATTAGCACCGGGAGCAAATGGGGTGAACGCTTTACGTCCGTCAGGAGTCGCTCCGGTTGCCTTGCCGTAAACCACATTTGATGTAATGGTCAGGATGGAAGTGGTAGGCTCGGAATCGCGGTAGGTGTGACAGCCCTTGACCTTGTTGATAAATGTTTTGAGAAGCCATATGGCAATCTCGTCAGCGCGGTCGTCGTCGTTGCCGTAGCGCGGGAAATCGCCCTCGGTCTCAAAGTCCACAATCAATCCATCCTCGTCTCTGATCGGTCTGACGGTTGCGTACTTGATGGCGCAGAGTGAATCCACCACATGCGAGAATCCGGCGATTCCCGTTGCGAATGTGCGGCGCACGTCGGTGTCGATCAGTGCCATTTCAGCCGCCTCATAGTAATACTTGTCGTGCATATAGTGAATGAGGTTGAGCGTATTGACATACAGCTCCACCAGCCAGCTCATCATGGCGTCGAATTTTTCTATCACCACGTCGTAATCCAGCACATCGCCTGTAAAGGGCAGATATTTCGGACCGATCTGTTCCTTGGACTTGGCGTCAATACCGCCGTTCAGAGCATAAAGCAGGCACTTGGCCAGATTCGCTCTCGCACCGAAGAACTGCATCTCCTTGCCGGTCTGTGTGGCGGAAACGCAGCAGCATATGCTGTAGTCGTCGCCCCATACCGGGCGCATGACGCAATCGTTTTCATACTGAATGGAGGAGGTGTCTATGGAAATCTTGGCGGCGTATTTCTTGAAATTTTCGGGAAGCCTTGATGAATACAGCACTGTGAGATTCGGTTCGGGAGAAGGTCCCATATTTTCAAGCGTATGCAGGAAACGGTAGTCGTTCTTGGTGACCATATGTCTGCCGTCCACACCGATTCCGGCCATTTCAAGGGTGGCCCAGACCGGGTCGCCCGAAAAAAGGGCGTTATATGACGGAATACGGGCAAATTTGACCATGCGGAACTTCAGCACCAGATGGTCGATCAGTTCCTGCGCTTCCTTCTCGGAGATGGTACCTTCCTCAAGGTCACGCTGGATATATATGTCAAGGAATGTGGAAATTCTACCCACGCTCATGGCTGCGCCGTTCTGGGTCTTGATGGCGGCGAGATATCCGAAATAGAGCCACTGCACAGCCTCCTGCGCATTTTCGGCGGGGCGGGAGATATCAAAGCCGTAGATTCTCGCCATCTTCTTCATGCCTCTGAGCGCGCGGAGCTGCTCCGCGATTTCCTCGCGCAGTCGGATGAATTTGTCTATCATGTTGCCCCCGCCGCAGTGGGCAAGGTCATTTTCCTTCTTTTCGATGAGATAATCTATTCCGTAGAGCGCAACGCGTCTGTAATCGCCTACAATTCTGCCTCTGCCGTAGGTATCGGGAAGTCCTGTGATGATATGACTGTGACGCGCAAGCTTCATTTCGGGAGTATAGGCGTCAAAGACCGCTTGATTGTGCGTCTTGTGATATTGGGTAAAGATTTTGACAAGCTCGGGGTTGACGGTATAACCGTAGGTCGCCGCCGCCTGCTCTGCCATTTTGATGCCGCCGTAGGGCATAAAGGCTCTCTTGAGCGGCTTATCGGTCTGGAGCCCGACGATCTTTTCCAGATCCTTCATGGATTCGTCGATATAGCCGGGGCCATAGGCATTCATGCGGGAAACAATTTCTGTTTCACATTCCAGTACGCCGCCCTTGGCTCTTTCTTCCTTCTGCAGCTCCTGAAGTCTGCCCCAGAGCTTGTCGGTCGCCTCGGTGGGACCTTCAAGGAAACTCTCGTCTCCGTCATAAGGCGTGTAATTGGCTTGAATAAAGTCTCTTACATTAACGTCTTCTTTCCAGACTCTGCCTTTAAAGCCTCTCCATGCGTTGTTGCTCATAGGATCAATTCCTTTCCTGCGTTTTTTTATTCTCACGCCCGCAAAATTCTCAGAGCGTTTGCCACTCTCTCCTTGCTTGGCGGCTGAACGTCGCGAAGTGAATATGGGATTGACAGCATCTCCCATTTGTACACCCCAAACGTGTGATATGGGAGAACCTCGATCTTTTTAACATTGGTAAGCGTCCGAAGGAATTCGGCTGTGCGTTTCAGAAAACCATCGTCGTCGGTTATGCCGGGAACCAGCACATGACGTATCCATACCGGCTTGTCCCTATCGGACAAAAATCGCAGCATATCGAGAATATTGTCGTTGGATTTTCCGGTCAGTTCAATATGCTGCTGTCTGTCGATGTGTTTTATGTCCACAATAAACAGATCAGTGAGATCGCACAGCTCCCGGAATTTGTGAAAGAAAGGTTCTTCCCGCGAAAAGGGCTGTCCTGCCGTGTCAATGCAAGTGTTAATTCCGCGCTGCTTTGCCTTCTGAAAGAGGTCGAGCAGAAAGTCAATTTGCAGCAGCGGTTCCCCTCCGCTCACGGTAATTCCGCCCTCGCTGCCCCAATAGCTGCGGTATCTCTCCGCCGCGTCGAGCAGCTGATCTGCCGGCTGCATTTTGCCTCCCTCGTCGGTTTTCCATGTGTCGGGATTGTGACAATAGCGGCATCGCAGCCTGCACCCCTGTGTAAAGATAACAAATCTCACGCCGGGACCGTCCACGGAACCGAATGATTCTGTGGAATGAATCCTTCCCAATATCATAATAAACCATCTCTCTCTCAATTTCAATGGGTATTTTACTGCATCAAAATAATCTGCCTTATCAACATTAGACGTTCAGTTTCATTATTCTTTTTGGTTATTTTTTCAGGCATCAAAGCAGGGATACATTCCATTCACCGTCGTAAAAGAATTCGCTCAGACCGTCGTTATCAAATACTTCAAGCAGCTTGTCGAAATCCTGAACGGTCTTGTAATTGCCAAATTCACTCCGGTTCAGCCAAAAAACTTCGCCCTCGTCGGAGGATTTTACAGTTCCGCTGAAAACATTCGTTTTAAAAAGAAACACAATGTATCGCGATCCGTCGTAATGGGTAAATTGCTTGACTCCGCACAGCTTGGGCGATTCTATGGTCAATCCGGTTTCCTCGTAAACCTCGCGTATGACTGACTTAACAAATTCCTCTCCCGGTTCCACATGGCCTCCGGGCAGCGCAACACCGCCCCAATGCTCGTCTTTCCTGTCCTCTACCAATATATTTCCTTGATTATCGTACACCATACATAAATTGGTGAGAACCACTGTTTCTCTTCTCGGCATAATTATCTCCTTTATGGATTAGAACAGCAAAATACAGTGTTTTGCAACCACACCTTCTGCCTAATCTAAATTCTCATTGTATTTACAGTCGCCTATTTGTTTTTCTCGCAGAAACCGCTCAGCGGACAGCTGTCACACTTGGGTGAACGCGCCGTGCAGGTTTCGCGCCCAAACAGCACGAAGCGGTGGCACAAATTGTTCCCCTCCTGAGGCTCCACACA
>ONYN01000164.1 GCA_900322085.1 uncultured Eubacteriales bacterium
CCGCCTTCTCCGATGAGATACAAATTCCCATGCGTTGCATCAATTGCTTCTGCCAGAGGAGACTCGTCCTTGCTTTCTCCGATCCGCACTTGTATCGGCAGATCGATTCCCTTGGAATGGGTGCGTTTGTCATCCTTGCTGTAGAAGGGCATGATCTGTTCTTCGATATCCAACAATCGAAACCGTCCGCTGCTAGCCTTGCTTTGCTGATATGTTCTGCGTCCGGCTTCCCATAGCTTACGCGGAGTGACAGGGCGGTCGTCGTCCGGCTCATCTGTTGGGGAAGATTCTCCGATACGCAAGGAATCGTCGTCAACTACCGATATTGTTTCAATTCTCTCGGGAGTTTTGGCCGGCTCGTGTGTAAGAGTAGGATTGGGATTCCAATAGACGCCCTCACGTTTTTCATATACAAAATAGCAGGCATAATTTTCTAAAAAAGCAATCACATTATTGTAATTTCTTGGGCGTACATCTCCACCGCTGAAATATGGCCATGTAGCATTTATACTCTTAGTCTTGTGGGTTATGAATGTACCTTTTTTTGGCCCTTTTGAATAGTCATAAGCACATTTTAAAACGGCGGCGTCTAATCCTGAAAGATATTTTTTACAAAGAATACCGTTTTTAATTTTTCTTACTTGTACATTATCGTATTCACTTATAGAGTCTGGATAATAGATGATTTTTATTATAAAACTATCGTCTGCCGATAATCTGATTTCTTCAATCTTTTGCTCCATTTCTATTTCTCCTCGTATCACATAAGGTAAAAGACAAAGCTTGGCTTTATGGCTTTATACTGGCTTTTCGTTGTTTTTTCAATGCCCCACAAATCGAAAAGCACCTGTTATAATATATCCATCAAAGGCAAACGAAACACGATGACTTGAATTGATTCTATTATACCATGACAAAAAACAGAATACAAGTCTGACGGTTTAATTTGTCTTGGGAAAAATCGAGGAAAGAGTTATGGACATCAGTCCAACGTAGGAAATATAAAGTGGATTAATTGTCCTGACAAGAAGGGATCGATTTTATGGATATTCTGGATGGTAACATACTTTCCTACTGTTCGGTCATGCTGATTATTCTTGCATTCATAGTAAGAATACCCGTGATGTGCAGACCTAAGAGGTTTACTTATCAATATTCAGCCAAGACAAGATTTGAAGACCAGGATCATATTTATCGCTTTGACAATCGATTAATGAGAAATGGCTGCTACAGATGTTATATCGATAGGGCACCGTTTATATTTGGAAAAAGGTTCTCCTACTACACCATCGAGTATGGTTATGATGAGGAATACAACAAATGCTATATTCTTTCCCAACGGAAAGTACATAGCATAGAAGACGCAAAAGAGTTATGTGCTGAGTGGAGCAATTACAACCAATATGTTATCGACTCACACAGATACAATTGATGGCGATAAAGATGAGGAGGAAATAAGAAATGCCAAATTCATTTAAACCTTTATGGAGAACGCTCAGACGAAAAAATATGAGTTGGACGGAAGTGTCTCAGAAAGTGTTTGAGAATTACGGAACAAAGATACCAAGGGGAACCAAAGCCGCAATGATCAGAGGCGATCCTATTGAATCTGAATGGATTGAAATGATCCGAGAGACATTAAATGCGTCGATGAGGGATGTCATTGAAACAGTCGAGGACAAGCCTGAAATAAATGCCGGAGATTATACTGTATCGGTCATGGGAAGATGTGGCGCAGGAAAATCATCTCTGCTCAATAAACTCTTTCACACTGACTTTATTACGAGTGCAGTTGAGGAAGGAACCAGACAACTGTATTCTGCACATATAACCGTTGACGGACTGGATGTGTGCTTGATCGATTCCCCGGGAACCGGTGCCAGTGAGGAGAATGACAAGAACTATCTTCCACTTTACAAGGAATTGCTGACTCAATCCGACTGCATTATCTGGGTATTGCAGGCGGATGTGAGAGCGGATTCTGGATGGCAGAGAATGATTCTTGCTCTGAGGGAATATGTGAAATCAGATTGCAATATCATTTTTTGCGTCAATCAGGCGGACAAACTCGGATGCGACGCATTGGAGAGGTGGCCGTTGGATTCTGATCCTGACAAGGAAATACTCAGATCACTTGATGTCAGATGCATCGAAGTTCTTGATAGGGCAAGAGAGGTATGCTTTATGCCGACTTCTGGAACAGTGCTACCATGCTCTGTGGTCAGGAACTATAACTTGGATCGTCTTTATCAGATGATATTTAATAAAAATTATTTTCACAGAAGAAACATTGGAGGTAGTAACAAATGAAAAAAAAGAAGCTGAGCGAAGAAACCAAAAAGCAATTGATCGAAAATGGATTCCAGACTGATCAGTTGGAGCGTTTTCTTTCGGAAAGAGGAACGACGCTTGTCCAGTTTGAGCAAGCTGCCGAAATTTTGAGAAATCTGTTTGCGACGCCTGCGGTCATTGTTGTTATCGGTTCAGCAGGTGTCGGAAAGACAAGCACCATTAACGCTGTCTTTGGCGTAGATTGGAAGGTGGGTGTCGGAGAACGAGGAACAACATTCGCACAGGAAGCGGTTTTCGAAATTGACGCAATTCACAAGGTGAAGATTATTGATCTTCCTGGCATCGGAGATTCCATTGAACGGGACAAGCAAACTGCTGAATTGTATAAGAAGATCTTGCCGACAGCGGATGTGGTGCTGTATATCGTTCAGGCGGATGACAGAGCCTTTACAGATGTGGAGTATTCCATTAAGGAATATGTTCTTCCGAATGTGTCAGATGTGAGCCGCTTGGTTATCGGTATCAACAAAGTTGATCAGCTGGGACAAGGAACAAATGAAGATATTTTCTGGGACGAGGATTTCAATTATCCTAGTCCGGCTCAGATGGAGTATATCGAGAAGAAAAGTTATCAGACGGCAAAACACATTGCTAAAGCAACAGGAATCAAAATTCTGTGGTTCACAAAGAAAAAGATCAATAAGAAACGAATCGTGGCGTATTCGGCGTCAAAGCGATACAATCTCGGCGAATTGATTCGCGTGATATGTGACGCTGCGGGAGAAAATAGCTACAAAATCCCAATCCAGCCTGCGAATCCCCTCGAGTTAATGAGCGAAAAAGCCAAGCAGGCTCTTGAAGAAGCAAAGAAAAAGGCACAGAACGACCAAAATTAATAAAGAAGTGTGGGATGAAAATGATGCGAAAGAAGAACAAACAGCCAAAACGCGGAACGGAAGAATATAAACTTCTTATGGCGCAAAGTCGACTTTCTGCTCATACAGCAGATAATACCAATATTTCTGCCGCTAATACAGATAATCGAAAAAGAATGAAGAAGGTTATAGAGGGTGTTCTTATCGGCCTTAAAATCGGTAGAAGTGTGGTAAAGGAAATACTGAATGAGGTGATAGCTACTTTATTGCTGCATATTGGACCAGGGGGTGTTTATCCGATGACAGTTGGAATCCTGTGTTCCATCGTATTGAGTATCGTAATCGATCGACTCGAAACGATTAAAGATTCGATGCCTGAAACGAAGACTGTTGATGATGAACCAAAATCATACGATTCTTCTAAAGAATACAGATCATGCCATACAGATGAAGTTGATATAGATTGAGAAAAAGCATCACAAAAAGAGGGAGGGCTGATATATGAGAGAGTTCACGTTATTTATTCGTATGATTTTGACTCTGTTCAGTTCAGGGGTCATTATCTGGCTGATTGCACAATGTAAATCTCTGTACACAGGATTTATTTCCACATGCTTGGGCATTATTGTATGCTATGCAATCAGTAGATATGCTTCATATATTGCTGAGGTAATTGTCTGGGGAGTAAGATTTGCAGTGGTTATCGGTATAGTGGCATTTATTCTTGGAATATATCCGAAAAGATGTGACTCACAATAGAATTTTTGATTACATATTCTGCAGACTTGTGGAAGTATGATTTCGCTGCTTTTCTTTGATTAATGCGACGCAAATCTTGGGCTTTGTCTCCCTCTTGACAAAGCCCAATTTGTGATTTACAATAGCAACAGTATTTTCTCTTGTTCCTACTGGGAGTTTTTGTTCAATTTTTGTAAGTCCTATGATTAAATCGGGACGATAAGGATTTCCTTTTCTTTGATTAATGCGACGCAAATTTTGGGCATTGCCTATCTGCCATTTGCTGAACGGGTCAAGATTCAGTTGCCCCTGAATGATCGTCGCAAGTCCGTCTATTCCTTTGCGCAGATCTGAATAGCCCGTTACGATGTACACCTGTATCCCTGTCGTCAGATCGTTCAGCATAATTCCCGCACCAACGCTATCAGGGTTTCTGGCGCGACACCGCACGGCAGCGTGATGCTCATTCCGTTCTTTTCGATTC
>ONYN01000241.1 GCA_900322085.1 uncultured Eubacteriales bacterium
ATGCTTTTCATTATTCATCAAACCAACATAAAAAAGCCAGGGTTTTTGCATACTCTGGCTTTTATCATTTATCGGGCTGTTACACTTGTCAATTAGTGCAACAGCCCGAATAATTAGCAGATAATTAAGCGGAATAAATCAGCCTTTATACTCCGAAAGTGTGATTGCAACATTGTAATCCTGTCTGTTCCTTCTGATAACAAGGTTAATTGTATCGCCAACAGAACACTTCTTGATCTGAGATTCAATATCGCTTTCAGACTGAACCTCAGTGCCATTGATTGAAACGATCATATCACCCACCTGAATTCCGGCCGCATAGGCATCGGAACGCATATCGACATTGGAAACATAAATGCCAAAATCATCGAAACCATAAAGCCATGCTGAGGCAAAGTTGTTGATGGCAACATACGTAAGACCGAGATTGACTCGTCCCTTAACATAGCCGTATTCCATAAGATCATTGATGACTGTTTTAACCGTATTGGCGGGAATTGCAAAACCAAGTCCTTCTATATCCGAGCCACTTGATTTAGCGTTTACAATGCCGATGAGATAACCCTTATCGTCAAAAAGTCCGCCGCCAGAATTGCCGGGATTGATAGCGGCGCTGGTCTGAAGAAGAGTCATTGTTTCTCCGTCAATTTCAATTTCACGGTCAAGCGCACTTACAATACCGCTTGTAACAGTGCCGCCGAGCTGTCCGAGGGGATTGCCTATCGCAATGGCTGTCTGGCCAACCTTGAGTGTGCTTGAATCTGATGTGAGAATGGCAGGGGTCAAGCCTTTCGCTTCAATTTTTAGCAAAGCAAGGTCGGTCTTGGCGTCGTCTCCGACAATTTTGGCGTTGTAGCTTTCACCGTTTCGGAGGGTAACCGTTACATTATTTGCTCCTTCAATTACATGATGATTAGTAACGATATAGCCATCGGTGGTAAAAATAACTCCGCTTCCGGCGCCCTTTGAGATATACTGCCCCAAAAACGTATTGGTAGACACAATCTCAGTGGTGATTTCCACAACGGAATCGGCGACTGCTGAGGCAACATCTTCAACTGCATAGGATGCCTGACTGCCGTTGTCCGTAGAACGTTCTATCTCTTGAAATACAACCTTGGAACCATCTTCGGTTTTAATGACAGTATCTCCGGACGAACCAAGTTTAGCACCGAGAAATCCGCTTCCAAAACCGACCAAGGCCGCCAGAATAATAGAAATCAGTATTGTGGATATGCTGGTACCGCCCTTTTTATTTCCGCCGTTGTTCTGTGTTTGTGGAGCCAGATACTGAGGCTGAGAGACATACTGCCGCTGAACACGGTTCTGTGCCGTTCCTTGGGCCTGAGTAGGAGTGGCAGGCTGTGAACTGTGTAAATTTCCTGGGTAATTTGCTGACATAACGATTTCTCCTTTGCTGTTTTTTTAATAACATTTTACACCTGTATATTGATGAGAATATGTGCTAAAAAAGATATGATTTAGATATATTTGTAATGACTATGTGATTGCAATCGCCAAGTTTTTTTATATTTTATATGTATGTTCATATTATATACATATTTTTATTGTAAAGTATTATGTAATTGTAAATATTGCAAAAAAACATGACTGTTTTAGCAAAATAATGATGTGAGGTTATTAACGTGAAAAATTTTATTTCAAAACACAAGAATACCGTCATAAGCTTCTTGGGTGTTGCAGTTATTTTGATTCTGATCGGAATACTGTGGATAACTATGGGCGGGGCAGATCAAAATAAAAATACCTCCGCTCAACAGACTTCTTCACAGAGCGATTATTATTTGCCAAACGCATCTGAATCGGATAAAATGTCAATTGATGAAATGGATATTGAGCGTGTCAGAGTGACAAAGCTGCTGGATATAAAGGAATCCGGCGGCGATTGGGGAGGAGAATCAATTGTCCAGCGCACTCAGACCTTTATGGTAAAGATACTGACTGGTCCTTACAAAGGCGTTGAGGCAGAGATGGAACTTGACCTGACTGACATCACCGGAACGGGAAAAGGGGTTATCGTCGCCAAAGAAGGGGACAGGCTTCTTGGCTATTTTGTGATGGATTACAGCACATATACTCTGCACGGTACCTGCACCGGATTTCAAAGAGATATTCCGCTGATGTGGCTTGCGCTGGGCTTTACAGTTCTTCTTATTCTGTTTTTTGGCAGGGGCGGAATAAAGTCATTTTCAGCTCTGATTATCACCTGTCTTATGCTGATTTTCGTCATGATACCGCTTGTTTACAACGGAATGGATCCTGTACTTGCCGTTGTAATATTTGGATTTGCCACAATTGTCGTCACTCTGCTGATGGTACACGGGCCGTCAGTTTCATCATTGGCTGCCGGAATGGGAGCGATTGGCGGCGTACTTACATCGGCTTTGATTGCATACATTTTAAAAAGCGTTATTTGGATAACCGGCACTGTTGATGAAGAATCCATCAGTCTTCTTTACACAGACAACGGCAGAAATCTCGACGTAGCGGCGATACTCTTTGCCGCCATCGTAATAGGAAGTCTGGGCGGAACAATAGATGTCAGCGTTTCCATCGCCTCTTCACTGGAAGAACTGAAAGAAAAGATGGGTGAAAACATTACGGGCTGGGAGCTTGCGCGATCAGGTATGTCAATAGGATGCAGCATAATGGGTGCTTCGCTGAATACTATGATACTTGCCTATGTGGGAAGTTCGTTCCAGCTGCTAATGCTTTTCAGCGCCTACAACATATCATTGGAGGAGATAATCAACAACGAAATGATAGCTGTTGAATTGCTGCGTGCGCTGGCAGGCTGTTTCGGTCTGCTGATGTCGGTGCCGATTACTTCGGTTACGGCTGCGGTTTTCTCAAGCAAAGGGAATATGGGTTCATTGAAGCATACGGACATTCAGCTTGTCAAAAATTTGTCCTCCATGAAAGACAAGCTTTCCGCCGCTTGGAAAAACGCTTTGAACGAGGCGTCCAATCAATCACAATCAAAACCGGACACGCAGGAGGAGCCTCAGATTAATCTGTTTGAAAGAGCAAGGCAGCATTATGACGAAATGAATAGCGAAGAAGAAAAAAATATGCATGTTGACAAGGGAGAGTGAGGATTACGGACAATCATCAAAATCACACATCCAATGAATCCGAGGGTTCATCATTTTTTGCGATTATTTCGCGAATGAAATATATCGACCGCTGGGCGCTGATGCGAAACACCCACAGCGAAAATCTGAGTGAACACTCCCTTGATACGGCGATCATTGCACACGCGCTGGCTGTTATTAAGAACAAGCGCTTCGGAGGGTGCGTAAATCCGGAACGGGCAGCTCTTCTGGCTATTTTCCATGACGTACCGGAGGTAATAACAGGTGACATGCCGACTCCGGTCAAGTATTTCAGCAGCGAGATACGCAGCGCATATGCGGGTGTTGAAAGCGCTGCTGAAAACCGTCTTTTGTCGCTTCTGCCGGAAGATATGCGAAGTGAATACAAGCCCCTCATTACGCATGACGGCGAGATGGAAGAACTGCTTAAGATTGTTAAATGCGCTGATAAATTAAGCGCGCTTATCAAATGCATCGAAGAAGAAAAGGCGTGCAACAGGGAATTCACCGCCGCAAAGGCTTCCACTATCATGGCAATTAAAAAGATGAATCTTCCAGAGGGAACGGAATTCCTTGAAAAGTTTATTCCGCCATTTGAACTGACGCTTGACGATCAGAATATGTAAATCTAAAAATGAACAGGAGAATAGCTGCCATGGATAAGAAGGAAATTTTAAAGCTGGTTGACCACACATTGCTGAAACAGGACGCAACATGGGGGCAAATCAGGGAACTGTGTGACGAGGCACTTCAATATGGCACTGCCTCTGTTTGCATACCGCCAAGCTATGTAAAGCAAACGGCTGAATATCTCCGCGGCAGGGTTCCTGTATGTACCGTCGTGGGATTCCCGAACGGTTACAGCACAACAGCATCAAAGGTTTTTGAAACGGCAGATTCGATTGCCAACGGAGCCGATGAAATTGATATGGTAATCAATATCGGATGGCTGAAAGATAAAAAATTCGGCGACATTCTGAATGAGATTAGAGCGGTGAAAACCGCATGCGGTAAGCAAATCCTGAAGGTGATTATTGAAACTTGCCTTCTGACCGATGAAGAAAAAATGAAAATGTGTGAAATTGTCTCTGAGACAGGAGCAAATTTCATAAAAACGTCAACAGGGTTTTCAAAATCCGGGGCTACACTGGAAGACATCAAGCTGTTTGCCGAGCACATATCACCAGGCGTGAAAATCAAAGCGGCAGGCGGAGTGCAAAGCTTTGAGGACGCACAGGCTTTTATCGAGGCGGGTGCATCACGAATCGGCACGAGTCGTTTGGTTAAATTATTATGATTTTTTCAAAAAACAAAGCTAGGCGATTGGAAAAAAAAATGAAGAATAGCGAAGCTGAATTAGCCGCGATAGCGGCGTAGGAGTCCAGGGGGAACTTGTTCCTCCTGGCCCGTCCAAGGCGGAGCCTTGGCGGGGTAGCCTTTTTGCCGCAGGCAAAAAGGCAGGGACAGCGCCCATCGCTGCGACGAACTTGGATGTTTATCTGGCTCGGGCGCAACCAATATGAGTCTAAACGAAAAAAGTTCTTTCCAAAAGCAAAGAAAAAGTCTGTGTTTTCAAATTCGCTAAGCCCCTGATTGCGCAATTATCAAAAAAAGCCACAAGGAGGAGAAAGAAATATGTCTCACAAGAATTATCCAACCCCGCACATCAACGCATCGCCGGAGGACTTTGCAAAAACTGTACTGATGCCGGGCGATCCACTCAGGTCAAAATTCATTGCCGAAACATACCTGGAGCAGCCCATTATGGTTAATAACGTCAGAGGAATTCACGGCTATACAGGTTATTACAAAGGTAAAAGGGTTTCTGTCATGGCAAGCGGAATGGGAATGCCCTCTATCGGAATCTACAGCTATGAGCTTTTCAATTTTTTTGGAGTTGACAACATCATTCGGGTCGGAACGGCTGGCGGAATCAATACAGCGGTCAAGGTGAGAGATATCGTGATTGCAATGGGAGCATGCACCAATTCGGGCTATGCCTCACAATACGGACTTCCGGGCAGCTTTGCCCCTATCGCCAGTTACGGGCTGATGAAGTCGGCTATCGAAAAAGCTGAAAAGATGGGTGCCAGCTATCATGTTGGCAACTGCCTGTCCAGCGACACGTTTTACAGCGATGACGCAACAGCCACTGAAAAATGGTCTAAAATGGGCGTTCTATGCGTTGAAATGGAAGCTGCGGCGCTTTACATGAACGCGGCGAGAAGCGGAAAAAATGCACTTGGTATTTTCACGGTATCCGATCACATAATCACCGGTGAAGCTACATCGGCAGAGGAACGTCAGACTTCATTCACACAGATGATGGAAATAGCGCTTGAAACAGCAATTGAATGTGATTAATCACTAATGGCCAGCCCATACTTGAAGCAAGTATGGGGGGGAAAATTACAACAGGCTAAGAGGTGGGATGGATTTGAAAAATTTCAAAAGAATATTTCTGATTGTACTGGACAGTCTGGGTGCGGGAGCATTGCCGGACGCGGACCAATTCGGAGACAATGGGGCACACACGCTCAGATCTTTGTCGCGCTCGGAAAAACTGTTTATCCCCAATCTTCTCAGACTAGGAATTGGAAATATCGAAGGGCTTGAATTCCTGGGCAAAAATAACTCTCCTAAGGGGGCTGTTTGCAAGCTTGCCGAGAAATCAAACGGCAAGGATTCCACCATCGGTCATTGGGAAATGGCGGGAATCATATCTGCCAAGCCTCTGCCAACCTTTCCCGACGGCTTTCCCGATGAAATACTGAATGAATTCAGCCGCATAACCGGCAGGGGAGTCCTGTGCAACAAGCCTTATTCGGGAACGAAGGTAATAGACGATTACGGTGAAAGACATATGCTCACCGGCGATCTGATTGTCTATACCTCCGCTGACAGCGTATTCCAGATTGCAGCTCATGAAGAAATCATTCCGCTTGAAGAATTGTACCGTTACTGTGAGCTGGCTCGCAAAATTCTTATCGGAAAGTACGGAGTCGGCAGAGTTATTGCTCGGCCATTTGTGGGACATCCGGGCAGTTTCACACGCACTCCCCACAGACATGACTACTCAATCGAGCCGCCGTCAAAAACAATGCTTGACGCTATTAAAGCAGCCGGAAAAGATGTTATTTCTGTTGGAAAAATTAAAGATCTCTTTGCCGGAAAGGGGATAACCGAGTCATTTGCTACTTCCGGCAATGCGCAGGGAATGGAGATAACGTCCAAAATTGCCAAGATGAATTTCAACGGTCTTTGCTTTGTCAACCTGGTGGATTTCGACATGCTGTACGGACACAGACAGGACGTGGACGGATACGCAAATGCGCTCACTGCGTTTGACAAATGGCTTGGAGAATTCCTGCCACAGCTCCTGGATGACGATCTGCTTATCATTACGGCGGACCACGGTTGTGACCCCTCAGACAACAGTACCGATCATACACGGGAATATATTCCGCTGATTGCGTACGGAAAGCAGGTTCTCCCGGTGAATCTTGGGATACGTACAACATTTGCCGATATTGCCGCGACGGTTGTCGAGGCACTCGGAACGGAGTATTCATGCGCAGGAAAGAGCATGTTCGGTGAATTGACCGATTTGCGCTGTTTTCTGAAAGAACGTGCAATATCGGCAATGTCACGATCCTATTGCCCGTATTCAGGGTATAAGGTTGGCGCCGCGCTGCTGACAGCAAGCGGAAAAGTATTTACCGGCTGCAACATCGAGAATGCGGCATATTCTCCAACGATTTGTGCCGAACGCACGGCATTTGCCAAGGCGGTGAGCGAGGGAGAGATGGATTTCAGTATGATTGCCATAGCCGGCGGCAAAGATGGGGTGATGACCGGAGCATGTCCGCCATGCGGCGTATGCCGACAGATGATGAAGGAATTTTGTAAGCCGGATTTTGAGATAATTCTCGCAAAACCTGACGGATATGAATTACATACCCTTGAGGAGCTTTTGCCGTTGGGATTTTCGTTGTAATAATAACCAATACGAACCATCCGCCGTTCAAAAGATCAATTTCTTTTGAACGGCGGATGATTTGTATATGTTTAAAGAAGTATTCCACAGATTTCATCAAGACAGCTTACAGTGAAGTCAGGTATTTCATAGTCAGACAGGGGAGAGGAGTACTTTCCATATCCTTGCAGCACGCGAATTGTCGTTATTCCCAGCCTTTTTGCGGGTGCAATATCATTGTCCAGCCGGTCTCCGATCATGACAGCCTCTTCGGGGGAGCAATCGGCTCTTTCCATAGCAAGCTCAAATATTCTTTCATCAGGCTTTGCAACGCCTTCCTCAGCGGAGGCGACAACAAGACTGAAATACTCTGAGATTCCGAATTTCTTCAGCCGTGAAAGCGTTCCAGGCTGCTGATTGGCGATAATACCGAGTTTGTATTCATTAACCAGCAAATGCAAGCAATTGACTGCTTGCGGATACAGCTTTTCGTATTCACTTTTCCACTCCATAAGTGTCAGACCGTAATGCGCAGCAGCCAACTTATCACCCTTGCCGTTTTGTCTGTAATAAATGAGCATAGTGTCGATAAATTCAGAATAGCTGATACTTGTTCCACTTATTGTTTCAAGTACACGCTGTTTATAGGCATCGCTTTCATCAACAAGAGTGGACCCTATATCAAAGAATATCCATTTTTTTCCATTAAGCATATCAATCGGTCTCCAGCGCATTAACTGCGTCTCGAACCGTCCGCACCCCAAACAACTTTATTCCGTATTCCTGCGGAGGCAGGGTGAGAGATTTCAGATTGTGATAGGGGAGAATACATCTTCTGAAACCCAGACGTGCGGCTTCACGTATGCGTGCTTCCGCGTGATTGACTGCCCGAAGCTCTCCGGCCAGGCCTATTTCTCCGAAAGCAATAATATCCTCACCAACGCATAAATCCTTCAAGCTGCTTACAAGCGCGATGGCTACTGCCAGATCCGCTGCAGGCTCATAAAGCTTTAATCCGCCTATGATGTTAATGTACGTATCCATGTTGGCAAAGAAATATCCTGAGCGCTTCTCCAATACTGCAATGATAAGATTCATGCGGCTGATGTCAAAACCGGTTGACATTCTTCTTGGATTGCCGAAGCCCGAGGAAGCAGCCAATCCCTGCACTTCCGCAAGAATAGGACGTGTTCCTTCCATAGTGCAGGCCACGCAGGTACCCGAAACATTGACAGGCCTTCCGGAAAGCAGCATCATCGAAGGATTCTCCACCTCACGTAAACCGTTATCCTGCATGTCAAATACGCCTATTTCATTTGTTGAGCCGTAACGGTTTTTTACCGCACGTAAAATTCGGTATGACAGGTGCCTGTCACCTTCGAGATAAAGTACCGCGTCAACCACATGCTCCAAAACCTTCGGTCCGGCAATAGCGCCGTCCTTGTTGACGTGGCCAACCAGAATTGTAGGAATTTCAAGTGCCTTTATACACCTCATAATAGCACCTGTACATTCACGCACCTGCACAACGCTTCCGGGGGAAGAACTCAGATCATGCAGACACATTGTCTGAATAGAATCTATCATCACAATGTCAGGCTTCATCACACGTATGTTTTCAATCACTCTTTCAACATCGGTTTCGGCAAGGACATACAGATTTTCGCTGTTTACTCCGAGTCGCATCGCGCGCAGCTTAAGCTGCCTGCGGGATTCCTCCCCCGATACGTAGAGTATCTTCATGCTGCGTCCCATGAATTCACAGATTTGCAACAGTATGGTGGATTTGCCTATTCCCGGATCGCCTCCAAGAAGCGAAAGTGAACCTTTCACAATACCGCCGCCCAGAACCCGATCAAGCTCACCCATTCCAGTGCTGTATCTCTGCTCGTCGGCTGTGCTTATCTCCCTTATAGGGGTTGGCAAATCAGATGCAGCAAGTGAAACACCTGAACCCGCAGCATGTGATGAACGAACAGACGAAGAAGCGGATACTGTCTCCCTGATTTGCTCTTCAAGTGTATTCCACTGACCGCACGACGGACATTTTCCGTACCAGCGACTCGATTCATATCCACATTCACTGCATGCATAAACACTTTTTTGCTTGGCCATTGATCAAAGTCAACCTTTCAAAATAAAGATAATAAAAAATCAGTAATAAATAATATTATCCCAAGTCGGATACTCTTTTACCTTGCGCCACCTTTTAAAAGCTTTCCTGATAGTTGCATTTTTAGAATTATTTCTCCAACCGTCATAAACGCAGTTGGCTGCGGTATAATTGAATTCACAGCCATCGGGAATACCTTTTTTGAGCGTGTTTATTTCGTCCCAATCAAGACTGCAATGCGATATGTAAAGCCTCTTCAGGTTTTTGCAATTGACAAGTTCAGTTGGATTTTCCAAGGGAGCGTTATAGCAAAAATTCAGATCCTCAAGATAAGGCAGTTCCAATAGGGGAGAGATGTCAGTTATCTGGTTTTGAAAAAGCTCAACATAGTTCAATTCCTTAAGATCGGCGAGAGGGGAAATATCCGTAATAAAATTATCCGCCAGAATGAGGGTGTGAAGCTTTTTCAGATTCCTGATTTCGCTTATATCGGTAATAGCCATATGCCCGAGATCGAGCGCCCTCAATTCAGTGCAGTATTTAAACAAAGGAGCAAATGACTCTGAATTTCCCGACCGACTGTAATCTATTGCCAGAGTGGAAAAGACCTGAATATCGGTACGAACCTTGTATTGCATGAATCTGACATACCAGACAAATTTAATATCCGGATATTCTTCACGCAATCCCTGCATTATTTCATTACTCAGACCGCAATTGCACATTTCAATAGTCTTTATAGACGGAAAAAGTTCAATAGCAAGGCACAGTTTATCAGGAGACTCAAGTTGAATATTGTTTAAGTCAAGGAAGTCAATTGAATTGTCAATTTTAATTCCATACAGCTCTGTGGTACACGCAATCAAAACATCCGGATTGTTATCCTGTGCAGCTTTAATAATGGCGTAAAGATTATCGTCTATCTGAGCATCGGTAATGGTCAGCTTTTCTATGTTTTTAAAATACTTCATAGCATTAGCGTCTTGTGACGAGATATTTGACACAATACTGATCTCAGATGTGGTGTTTAGATATTTATCACCATAAAAAGGTACAGACCAGAGTATGTTGACATCATTGCCAACCTGAGAGGAAATCCTTTCAAAATCATCCGCAGAAAGCTCAAGAGCTGTAACATCAAGTATTTGCAGGTTTTTAAATCCGTTAAAAACAGAGTAATCATCGGAATCAAATTGCGATAATACAATTTCAGTAGTATCGGACGGATATTCTTTGCCTGAAACGGTAATCGAAGAATCTTCGGTGAACGAATCATTCGATTGACCACATCCTGATATGGTTATTAACATCAAAACTAAAGCAAAAAAAATACAATAAATTCTTATCATATGTTCCGAATTGCTTAACACTATTAGTCCCCCTTGAAATCATTATGAGTATTATATCACAGAACAAACAAAAAATCAATCTGAAGACAATGATTTAACTCAATAACACGCCAACAATCATACATAAATGCGAAAAAATTAATAATTATAATATTGACAATTCAAATGAATGATTATATAATCAATAAGTAAAATTTTTTTATCAGGAGGATACAAAAATGGAGATTACCAAAAACACTATCATAGGTGATATACTTGACATTGACTCTTCTACAGCACCTTTCTTTTTGGAGATGGGAATGCATTGTCTCGGATGCCCTGCGTCCAGAGGTGAAACCATCGAGCAGGCATGTATGGTTCACGGTGTGAATGCAGACGAATTGGTGAGCAAGCTTAACGAGCACATTCAGGGCAAATAATTTTTTGATTGCATTTTTATCGAATTAGGTCTGTTGCTGCATGTATTTGTTGTAACGGACCTTTTTAATATGACTGGAGTATAGTATGGAGGAAAAAATGATCACACTTGGCGCAAGGCTTGAAGCCTGCGCTTCACTTGTGAGAAAAGGAAAAGTGCCGGCTGACGTTGGTACAGATCACGCATATTTACCGATCTGGCTTATACAAAATGGAATTGCTGAGAAAGCTTATGCCTCGGATATTAACGAAGAACCCATCAAAACAGCGAAAAACAATATTGAAAGATACGGATTATCTGATAAGATAATTGCCTTTACAGCTGATGGCCTACAGAACACGCCTTACGATGATGTGGACGACATAATAATTGCGGGAATGGGCGGAGATAATATTGCTGAAATACTCAGCAGTGCAGATTGGCTCAAAAACTATCGCTACAGACTGATTTTACAGCCGATGTCGAGAGCTTCAAAGCTAAGAGAATTTTTGTATAAAAACGGGTTTGTAATAATATATGAAAAAGCGGTATGTGAAGCCGGAAGAGTTTACACAGTCATTTGCTCGGAATACAGCGATCAACCAACTGAATACAATGAATTCGATATTTTCGCCGGAAAGCTGGATTGTAAAGATAAATATGCCACACTTTTATTGAAAAAGCAGGCAGGAATTCTTCGTTCGATAGCGGAAGGATATGGAGCAAAAGGCAATTTATCGGAGAAAAAACGAATGAGCGATCTGGCAGATGACATTGACCAATACGCCATGGGAGGAAAACAAGGTGACAAGCGTAAAGAATGTCTATGAAATAATAAACCAAAAATATCCATATTGTATTCAGGAACCTTACGATAACAGTGGCATCATGGCTGACTGTGGCAAGGAAATCAAAAAAATTGTTGTTTCATTGGATATTACAAATTCAGTTGTGGATTATGCAATATCATCCGGCGCACAGTTGATTGTCTCACATCACCCGATCATCTTTAAGCCGATAAAGTGTATAAAAAACAACACCCCTCTATGCAGAATGATTCAGGCGGGGATTTCGGCCATCTCAGCTCATACAAATTTTGATATTGCAGACGGTGGAGTGAACGACGAACTGGCAAGCTGTATCGGTTTACAGAATATTGAACCCGTATTCATGGTTTCAGAATGTGATGTAAATGGTGTAAAGCGTCAAAATTTTATTGGAAGAGCAGGGAATACACCTGCTGAAATGCTGCCAAAGGATTTTGCTACACATACAGCAAGATGTCTGCTTGGCAGAACACAAATCGAATATGTTGACGGAGGAAGGCCCATCAACCGTGTGGCTGTCGGTGGAGGCGCATGCGGCGAATTCATCTTTGAATGTGCAGAAAATCACATAGACGCGTTTGTTAGCGGGGAAGTAAAGCACCACGAAATGATATTTGCCAAAGAAAACGGTATTACGTTGATTGCCGCTGGCCATTACGCTACGGAAAGCGTTGCCCTGGGCGCATTGGCTGATACTATTAAAAACGCCCTTCCAGAAATTGAAATATTGATAACCAAAACTGATAATCCGATTAGCTTTACAGATTAGGGGGGGATTACTTATGGCTCTTGATGGTGCGATGCTGTATCTTATAAAAAAAGAATTGGAGGATGGGATACTTGGCGCCAAGGTAGACAAGGTATTTCAACCATCACGTGAAATGCTGATTCTGGCTATGCGCGGTAAAAACATGAATCGCAGACTGCTTATTTCTGCCTCCGCCAATTCTGCAAGGATTCACTTTACGCAGCATGCAGTTGAAAATCCGGCACAGCCTCCCATGCTTTGTATGCTTTTGCGAAAAAGGCTTTGTGGCGCAAGGCTTGCTTCTATTGAACAGGCGGGGCTGGAGCGTGTGCTTCGGCTGAAATTTGACGCTCACAATGAACTTGGAGATGAAATTACTCTCACTCTTGCTGTTGAAATTATGGGACGTCATTCCAATATAATACTCATTGACGAGCGGGGACTGGTAATAGATTCAGTTAAACGGATTGACAGTGACTTAAGCTCCATGAGGATGATTTTGCCGGGAATAAAATACGAACTTCCGCCAGCACAGGACAAAATCAACATTCTAGCAACAGATATTTCTGATATGGCAGAAAAAATATTAGTATGTAAAGGATATAAACTTGATAAAGCCCTTATGAATGTTATACAGGGCATTTCTCCGGTAATTGCAAGAGAAATAGCCTTCAGAGCTACCGGTTTTACTGATATTCAAGTTGAAGCAATGACAGATTCACAATTTGACAAGCTCAAATATATACTGGAAAGACTAAAACAGTTGTTAAATGGAAACGGCAATCCAAATCTGATATCTGTAAACGGTAATCCAAGTGATTTTACATTTGTTTATCCACAACAATATGGAGCTTCCGCTATATCTTCATCTTACAATGATTTTTCTTCAATGCTTGACGATTTTTATTTCAGACGTGATTTGAACGAACGTATGAAGGCTAAATCACAGGATCTTCTTAAGCTTCTTGCTAATTCGTCGGCCCGTATTGCAAAAAAACTGGATATTCAAAAAGCTGAATTAAAAAAATGCACTGACAGAGAGCAATACAGAAAAAACGGAGATTTAATAAATGCAAATCTTCATATGCTCAAAAAAGGAGATATTCTTGCTGAGGTTGTAGATTATTATTCGGAAGACTGCTCCTCAGTAAAAATACGCCTTGATCCACTGCTCACACCTGCACAGAATGCACAGAAGTATTATAAGGATTATCGCAAAATGCAGGCTGCCGAACAGCACCTTTCTGAATTGATCGAACAGGGAAAGTGCGAACTTGAATATATTGACTCTGTACTTGATATGCTTTCCAGAGCAGAAAGTGAACGTGAGCTTGCAGAGATAAGGCAAGAGCTTACAGACGAAGGATTTATCAAAAAAAGAAAGGCACCAGCTGGAAAGCAACCTCCAAAGCTGCCTCCTCTAAGATTTGTATCTGACGATGGATTTACCATTCTTGTCGGTCGGAACAACCAACAAAATGACCGTCTGACCCTCAAAGAAAGCAAAAACTATGACATCTGGTTACACACTCTCAATGTCCCGGGTTCGCATACAGTGATAGTATGTGAAGGACAGCAGCCCCCTAACAGAACGATAGAACAGGCTGCTCAGATAGCCGCGTATCACAGCGGTGCGCGCCAGTCGGGACTGGTAGCTGTCGATTATACATTAATAAAGTATGTCAGCAAACCCAGAGGAGCAAAACCGGGTATGGTTATTTATACACATCAGAATACCATTTATGTTCATCCAGACGAACAGCTTGCCGAAAGATTAACGGGGCAATAATAAAAAAGACGTGAATTTACCTCTCTCAAGGTGATTCACGTCTTTTTTACTACCTGTTTTTCTGATGGAAGTGGGCGAGAGGGTTGCTCTCTATCGCAGACTTTACCTGTGCATTGGACAGATGCGTATAGATTTCAGTGGTGCCTAAGTTCTCGTG
>ONYN01000221.1 GCA_900322085.1 uncultured Eubacteriales bacterium
ATTATTCTTGAAAAGTTGGAACTTTGTTGGAAATTCGCTATTTTTACATGATTTCCATTAAGTAATGTTTTTGTAAATGCCGTATTTATGGGCTTTTTAAGACCTAAATAATAAATATTCTTAAACTTTTATAAAATAATATAAATAATATAAAAAAAATTATTGAAATTCCCAAATCAGTATGATATAATAATCAACAAGCGACGTATGGTATTGTAGGAAGTTTATATTGATATTGACCAATATCAATTAAATCCAAATCAAAAAAATCATACCGCACCGTTTAAATTCAGCGAATTTTAATCAAACAATTGGAAAGAGGTAGTTCAAATTGAAACAGTATCCCGCAGACAAAATTAAAAACATTGTCGTGACAGGCCACGGCAACGCCGGTAAGACGTCGCTGGTCGAGGCAATGCTTTATATATCCGGCGCTACCGACAGAATCGGAAAGACCGCCGACGGCACCGCTGTATGCGACTTTGACCCCGAGGAAATCAAGCGCAAGTGTTCGGTATCGCTCGCAGTTGCTCCGGTCGAATGGAAAAATGTCAAATTCAACATGATCGACGTTCCGGGCCTTTTTGACTTTGAGGGTGCTGTAGCGGAAGGCTTCCGCGCTGCCGAATGTGCGCTTATCACCATCTCCGGCAAATCCGGCGTTGCGGTCGGTTCCGAAAAGGCATACGCCAGAGCCGAAAAAGCCGGCATGGCCAAGGTCATTTTCGTCAACAAGCTCAATTCCGAAAGCGCCGATTTCTACAAGGTATTTGAACAGCTCAAAACTTCATTCGGACCTACCGTCAGCCCGATCGTCGTTCCCCATATGAACGGTCATCAGGTGGATTGCTACATCAATCTGCTTGAATACAAGGCATACCGCTACAACGGCACCAAGGCGGAAGAGGTTCCCATGCCCGACATGGGCCATCGCCTTGAAGGTCTGCGCACCGCCATCAGCGAAGCCATTGCGGAGACAGACGACGATCTGATGGAAAAGTACTTCTCCGGTGAAGAATTTACCCCTGAGGAATACATCCTTGGTCTGACCCAGGGCGTGCGCTCCGGCTCCATCACACCCGTTTACTGCGGCGCTTCCGCAACCGGCGAAGGCGTCGATCAGCTGATGAACGGCATGAGCTGGCTGGTTCCCTCCGCGGCGGATTCCGAGCCGGAAGTTGCCTCCGACGCGAACGGTACTCCCGTTGAGCTTGCGGTAAGCGACAGCGCTCTTCCCGCGGCTATTATATTCAAAACCGTTGCCGACCCGTTTGTCGGCAAGCTCTCCTACTTCAAAGTTGTCACTGGCAAGATCACTCCCGACAGCATGCTGCTCAATATGCGCACAGGCAGCGTCGACAAAATCGGCAAGCTCTTCACCGTACTGGGCAAGAAGCAGATGGATACCCCCTTCATCGGGGCGGGCGATATCGGCGCAGTTGCCAAACTTTCGGGCGCCGTCACGGGCGATACGCTCTGCGCTCCCGCACGTCCTGTCACCCTTGAAGGAGTCAATTACCCCGCGCCCTCTCTTTCGATGGCTGTCATTCCGGTCAACAAGGGCGACGAGGAAAAGATTGCCCAAGGCCTGATACGTCTGGCGGAAGAGGATCCCTCCATGCACTTCGGCAACAACACCGAGACAAATCAGATGATTGTCAGCGGCCAGGGTGAACAGCACATCGACGTTATCATATCCAAGCTCAAGAATAAATTCGGCACCGACGCAAAGGTAGAAAAGCCCCGCATCGCTTACCGTGAGACCATTCGCGGCAAAGTGGAGATCCAGGGCCGCTACAAGAAGCAGTCCGGCGGACACGGTCAGTTCGGCGATGTATGGATCCGCTTTGAGCCCAGCGAGGCAGAGGGTCTGGAATTCGCCGAAGAAGTCGTCGGCGGCGCGGTTCCCAAAAACTTCTTCCCCGCTGTCGAAAAGGGTCTGCTCGACTGCATGAAGACCGGCTCTCTCGCCAGCTACCCGATGGTCGGCGTAAAGGCTACTCTTTACGACGGTTCCTATCACCCGGTTGACTCCTCCGAAATGTCCTTCAAGACAGCCGCTTCGCTCGCATTCAAGAACGGCATTCCCAAGGCTAATCCCGTTCTGCTTGAACCTGTCGGTGAGCTGCACGCATACGTTCCCGGCGACAACATGGGCGACGTGATGGGCGAACTCAACAAGCGCAGAGGCAGAGTGCTGGGCATGAATTCCGCCGCTGACGGCCTGCAGGAGCTGATCGCCGAGGTGCCTATGGGCGAAATGTACGACTTCTCCACCTACATGCGGCAGACCACACGCGGCAGAGGCTTCTTCACATTTGAATTCGCACGCTATGAGGAAGCTCCCTTCTCCGTATTGCAGGAGCTTCAGAAGGACGCGGAGTAAAGACTGAAAACTGAAGACTGAAGACTCAAAAATGAAAAAATATCGCCCCGACTGGCATTCCTCAAACGGAAGCGTCAGTCGGGGCGGTATTTTTTTATTTCATAAATCAATCATTCCTGCCGCAGCTTACCACATCGACCTGGAGCAAATTGTCAAT
>ONYN01000053.1 GCA_900322085.1 uncultured Eubacteriales bacterium
ATAGATGAACAGGACCTTCCGCATATTTTTGAGCGGTTCTACAAAGCCAAAAATGCCAATCCCCAGAGTATCGGCATCGGATTGGCGCTCGCCAAACAGATTATTGCCGGTCACAACGGAAAAATGGATGTACAGAGCCACAAGGGACAGGGAAGCATTTTTACGGTAAAATTTTACTGAGTATTCGCATGGTGATTGACAAAAAATTGTCTTGATATATAATGTTAATATAGCTTTATTCATCAAGGAGGAAATCAAAATGAGACTGGACAAATATCTGAAGGTGTCGCGCATTATCAAGCGCCGGACTGTCGCAAATGAAGCCTGCGACGCGGGCAGGGTCATTGTCAACGGCAAGCCCGCGCGCGCATCCTACGACGTTAAGGTGGGCGACGTCATCGAAGTGACACTCGGGGCGCGTTCCGTTAAGATTCGCGTACTTGAGGTCAGCGAATACGCTACAAAGGAATCCGCTGACCGCCTGTTTGAATCGGTGGAATGAGTTTTTGCGCAAATCTCCGGCTGAATGAGTGTGTTGATTTCGGCCGGAGATTTGTTCTTTTTACCGCACAGCTGTGAAATTTCCATAAAATAATCCTGCATAACGCCCGAAAACAAAGAGTTTTAAAAAAATTTTGATAACAATTTTGTAAATATATACTTATTGCACATCTTTAAGCTGTGAAATAGGCTTGTATTTATAATTATTGTACAATAGTGTCAAGTCCCATGGTGTTTTTTTGGCTTGAAAAAATAGTTTAAATGTGTTAAAATATGAAAGTCGCCCCGAAACAGGCGGCATTTTGAAAACCTGCCCGCGTATCCCGGCGCGTACTGATTGCGCCGAGATACTAAACAGGCTCTAAGGCTCGTGACCTCTTTTTTTACAATATGAGCCGCATTAAAAAATCCCCTCGGAGGTTATCTTATGAACAACCTGAACGCAAAGCAAATGAAGTCGCTCATCGACTCGAAGCTGTCCCACCACTACGGTCTTAAACCTGAGGACGCTGACAACGAGCATATCTACAAGGCTATCGTGCTCGTGATCCGCGATATTCTTTTTGAAGCCCGCAAGGAATTTGCTGACAAGAACGACAAATCGGGCGGCAAGAGAGTGTATTATCTCTGCATGGAATTCCTCATGGGACGTTCCCTCCGCAACAATCTCTACAACCTCAATCTCGAAAAGGTCGTTTCACAGTGCCTTTCCGAATATGATACCACTCTTGAAAAAATATACGACCAGGAGCCTGACGCGGGTCTGGGCAACGGCGGTCTCGGCAGACTTGCCGCCTGCTTCCTCGACGGTCTGGCTAACGACGGGTACTGCGGCATGGGTTATTCGCTGCGGTACGAATTCGGCATATTCAATCAGAAAATCATCGACGGCTGGCAGACCGAGCTGCCCGAATTCTGGCTGCCCGGCGGCGAGGTGTGGATGATCCCCCACCGCGAGGACGCTGTGGACATCCGCTTCAACGGCAGAGTCGAAGAAAGCTGGAACAACGGCTATCACCACGCCGAGCACAAAGATTACAATGTCATCAAGGCCGTTCCCTACGATATGATGTGCGCCGGCAAGGATGGCAACGGCGTATCCACCCTGCGTCTGTGGGCCGCCGAATGTCCCCACTTTGATATGAAGCTCTTTAATGAGGGCGATTATCTGCGCGCCATGGAGCAGAACGCAATGGCTGAAATGCTCACCAAGGTGCTTTATCCCGGCGACAATCACATTGAGGGCAAGAGTCTGCGCCTTTCGCAGCAGTACTTCCTCGTTTCCGCTTCGGTACAGGATATTGTCAAGCGCCACCTGCGCAGACACGGCGGATCTATGGAGAACTTCGCTGAATTCAACGCCATTCACATCAACGACACACACCCCACTCTCGCCATTCCGGAATTCATGCGTCTGCTCATGGACGAATGTGGATTTGACTGGGATAAAGCGTGGGATATGACAACCAAGGTCATGGCTTACACCAACCATACCGTCATGGCTGAGGCTCTGGAGTGCTGGGACGAGAATCTCTTTAAGTCCAAGCTTCCCCGCATCTATCAGATTATCTGCGAAATCAACCGCCGCTTCTGCGCCGAGATGGATGTGCGCACCGGTTACGATTACAACAAGGTCGCCCGCATGAGCATTATCCGCGACGGCTGGGTCAAGATGGCCAATCTCTGTGTCGCAGCCTGCCACCATGTCAACGGCGTTTCGGCATTGCACAGCCAGATCATCAAGGACAGCGTGTTCAAAGATTTCTACAGCGTTATGCCTGAGAAATTCACCAATGTGACAAACGGCATCGCACACCGCCGCTGGCTCAACCAGAGCAATCCCGGACTCGCCTCGCTTGTCACCGATCTCATCGGCGACGGCTTCGTCAAGGACGCCTCCAAGCTGGAAAACCTGATGAAGTA
>ONYN01000071.1 GCA_900322085.1 uncultured Eubacteriales bacterium
ATGGAGAAGATTTTATAATTTCTGATTTTTTACCGAAGGGAGAAAATGAAAAATGAAAATCATAGTTGACGCATTCGGCGGAGACAACGCACCTCTTGAAATCATCAAAGGCTGCGCGATGGCAATCGAAAAATTTGACGACGTTACCATCATCCTCACCGGTGACGAAGAGACCATCCGCAAGGTATCCGAGGAAAACGATATTTCACTTGAAAGAATGGAGATAGTTCACGCTCCCGACGTCATTGAAATGTCCGATCATCCGACCGAGCTGATGAAGTCCAAGAAAAACAGCTCGATGGCGGTGGGGCTTCGCCTGCTTGCGAGCGACGGAGGCGACGCGATGATCAGCGCCGGCAGCACAGGCGCGATGCTCACAGGCGCGACCCTCATTGTCAAGCGCATCAAGGGCGTGAAGCGTCCGGCTCTCGCGCCGGTTATGCCGAACGCCGACGGCAAATTCATGCTCATCGACTGCGGAGCGAATGCCGACTGCCGACCCGAAATGCTGGTGCAGTTTGCCCACATGGGTTCGGTCTACATGAAGAATGTTCTCGGCGTTGAGAATCCCCGTGTAGGTCTTGCCAATATCGGTACCGAGGAAACCAAGGGCGACGAGCTGCGCAAGGCCACATTTGAACTGCTTAAAAAAGAGCCGCATCTCAACTTCATCGGCAACTTTGAGACCAGAGGCATTGCCGACGGCGGCGTTGACGTGGTAGTAGCCGACGGATTCACAGGCAATATCATTCTGAAAACCTACGAGGGCGTTGCCTCGATGCTGTCGGGCAAGTTCAAGAGCGTTTTCAAAAAGAATCTCTTCAATAAGCTGGGCGCCGCGGTCATGCTCAAAGACCTCAACGCCATCAAAAAGTCAATGGATCACAACGAATACGGCGGCGCGCCCTTCCTCGGTGTAAAGAAGCCTGTCTTCAAGGCTCACGGAAGCAGCAAGGCCATTACCATCTGTAATGCCATCAAACTGACACGCGAATTCGTGGCAAGCGATGTCATTGGCAAGATTGCGGAAGACATCAGCGGCTCGGCTGAATCCGAAGGCGAATCGAAAGAGGACTGAATTAAATAAAGGCGGTGTGGCAATATGTCTGTATTGAATGTATCGAGAGAATTGTTCCCCATGAGCAATGCTGCTGTTGACGGCATGATAACCATGCATCCGGTGTGTGACAATTACGAAATAAGTTATATGGAGGATGTGGTGTATTGTGAGCGTGCCGAAGCAAAGCTTCATTTGCAGATACTTCTTCCGATAGACGGCAGAACAAACCGCCCATTAATAATGTATATTCCCGGCTCGGCGTTCCATTGGCAAAATGTCAAGGAGCGCCTGCCGCAGTATGCCTATCTGGCGCAAAGGGGATTGGCTGTGGCAGCACTGCAATATCGCGGTTCGCAGGCCGTTCCTTTTCCCGCCCAGACGCTTGACGCAAAGGCCGGAATCCGTTTTATGAAGCGTCACGCCGGCGAATATGGCATTGATCCTGAGAAAATCGTTGTGATGGGTGATTCCTCCGGCGGACACACCGCCATGATGGCGGCGTTCGCCTGCGGGATTGATTGGCTGGAAGAACCCGACTGTGAATTTGATTCGTCTGTCAGGGGAGTCATCGACCTTTACGGACCGGTGAATTTCACTACGATGAACGAGCAGCCGTCATCGCAGAATCATTTCATGCCCGACAGTCCGGAGGGCATGGAACTTGGCGGCGTGAATGTGCTGGAAAATCCTGATCTGGCCAAGGCGGCGGCGGTGACAACTTATGTATCACCCGACAGAGAGATTCCGCCTATACTCATTTTTCACGGTACCAATGACGAGCTTGTTCCGTTTGAGCAAAGCTGTGAATTGTTTGACGCACTGAAAAAATCCGGCAAGGACGCTTCCTTTTATCGCGTAATGGGCGCACATCACGGCGGCAGGGAATTCTGGACAAGTGGAGTGCTGGATATTGTGGCAGAATTTATCAGCAGAATTACGGCTGTTTAAGAGCCTGCTGACGAACCCCTTCGCGCACGTCTCGCTTGCATCTTATTCGCCATATTTCGTGAATTTTGCTTGCGATACGACAGTATAGCGGCGCAAAATTCCCTTCATCTGGCGAAAAATCTGACGGCGCGA
>ONYN01000029.1 GCA_900322085.1 uncultured Eubacteriales bacterium
GTTGCTTTACGCTTTCCCTTTTACGGTATTATTATACCTGTACCAATCTGATTTGTCAAGTATGCGGTAAATTGATTTGAGCTGAAAAAGAATAAAAATATATTGATTTTCGATAAATAATACTTGACATTCAGCTATACACGGGATATAATATTGTCAATGACAAACGGTGCGCACATGGTTGTCAATTTTTTACGGAAAGAATGATTCTCTATGAAAGTGAAAAGACTGATTGGCGCCATTATCGCCATAGCCATCGCGTCTATGCTGCTGAACGGCTGCATGAGCAGGAAAGAATCCGGCATGCGCCACATCTCAGAAACATTGTCAATCGACTGCTCCAGTGCGGAGCTGATAAGCAAATACGACTCCCACGGCGGATTTCACGGTGACGGAACGTCATTTTATGAACTGAGATTCCGTGATACTTCTCAGGTAACTAACATCAGCGGCAGCGACGATTGGAATGAATTTCCCCTGAGCGACAATGCTGCTTCGCTGATATGGGGATTGCAAACCGAGTACGAAGATGCCTCTCCCCTTGTCACCAAGGACAATGACTGGGACAATCCGCTGTTTCCCAAGGTGGAACACGGTTATTGGTTCTTCCTCGACCGCCATAGCTACGCCACTGACCCCAAAGACGACTCACATGTACTGGACAGCAGCCGTCCTTCCTTCAACTTCACTGTTGCCATTTACGATACCGACAGCAATACCCTCTATTATTCTGAATTTGACACGTAATAGTATCGGCAGGTCAGCCAAAAAGCTGACCTGCCGATTGTTTTATTTGACGCGTCATTTTAAAAAGCTACTCTGCGTCATCCTTCTTCTGAATTGTGTAGCCCAGCTTGATGATGCATTTGAGCGTTTCGAGTGCCGTGTTGCGATCGTATGATTTTTCATCGTCGCTGAGGTCTTCGTATTCGATCAGACAGGGGTGTTTCTTCTCTTCGTCGTTGCGCTCCTCACCATATGTCCAGCCCTGAGCGATTCTGCCCGCTGACCAGACGTCATGCGTATTTTTTGCGAGAAGCTCGGTGAGATTCAGAATATCCTCGCTGAGTTGTACATCGGAAGTATCAAGAGGCTTGGGTGTGTAATCTGACATAGTAAAATCTCCTTTGTGACAATAATTCATCAATCAACCGTTGGGAACATCGGGTTCACGGTCGTTCTCTATCATAAGCCATTCCGCGTTTTCCGCGAGGGCTTCAATGCCGTATTTTTTGAATATATCTGCCGGACGGGCCACCTGATGATTGAAATCATCTACGGCCTTTTCGGCCAGAATAGAACAATATGCATATCTTGCTGTCAGCTCTTTAAAAAGTAACTTTTCGCTCAGATAACTCATTATGAGTGTAATGACGTTGATGATTCCTATCGCAAATATAAAAACATTTTCGCCGGGCTGACTGTTCCACAGGACTATGGCAAGGATGATTGCCGCAGCAAGCCATATCAGCTTGGAAATAAAATCTCCCGTTTTAAGATATGACGCGTATTGGCCGTATCTTTTTATTCTTGCTTTGAAAAAACCATATTGATCCACAAGCCATTCCTTACAGATCAAAGCGTCATTTTTCTCTTCAAAGTCGAAGCGCTGATACAGGGTATCAGATTCATACCACCTGTTGATGGCATATTTTGCCCAACTCATATCCTTGTTGAATTTCACTTTGTAATGATCGCCCACCGATTCATTGATTCCGGCTGTGTACCAATAGCACTGCACGCGCATGCTCTCGGCAAGCGCTCTGAATTCAAGGAAGTAATTCTGATTGCCGCCCAGCTTGGCTCCGAAAAGATAGAAGATGTACGACAGGATAAACATGACAATAAAGATATAAACAGCAGGCTTAAATGTAAAAAAGTCAGAATAAAGCGAGTAAAAAAACAACCCCAGACTTGCAAAGCCCAATACGGCAGTGGTTTCAAACCGATGGTCAAGCTGTGCCTTCATGGATATAACGTCATAGCACACCTGACGCAGAACTGCTGCGTCCGAGGCGAGCGACGGAATGATTTTTTCCCTGTAATCCGGCAGAAGATCATACACATTCTCGGTTTGATTTGTCCGCTTTGACGCGTATTTTATAATTGTCTTGTTGAATTGCCTTATCTTTCTGACGCTCTTGTTGAAATTCCTTCTTCTGGAATGGTTGGACTTTGCACGCGGATAATTGTATCTGTCATACCAGACATTTTCGTCGTTCGGCTTTTCGAGTACACGTGGATATATATCCCTTACCGAGTAATTCTTTACGCTGCCCTCCGCTTTGATGTCAGAAATATTGTCCCTTGCGGCAGGAAGAACTATCTGAAACACCGGACGGTTCTCGGGAAACTTCATTTCGTACTCTCCGGTACTCTTTTCGGGTTGATAACAGAGAATACTCCTGACAGCTTCAAAGGCTTCCCCATTTGCCACACCGTCCCAAAGCGCAAGCACCAGCCAGCATTTCTGCTTCATTTCGTCTATCGCGTCGACAGGCTTTACTGTAGCGTTGAAATTACTTTTCAGCATTTCTGCCGCTATGGAGGTAATTTCGCTCGTATCGTCCCTGCGCACATAGACCGTCAGCTGAATTCTGCTGTCGTTCCGATCCTTCTTTAAACGGTCACGGGCAGTGAATTTTCCGAAATTTTTTTGAAGCTGATTGCCGAATTTCTCCACTGCTTTCACAATATCGCTCCTGCTGTGAAGATCCGGTTCAAATTCCTGCGAAATAATGCCTATATTGATCGGTATGCAGTAATTGAGATCGTAATCGCCGCCTATTATATCCTGTCTGGCAAAGAATTTCTCCTCCAGATCAGCCAAAGACAGATTTTTGTTTTTTTCAGACATGACACTCACTCCCTTTTAATCAATTCGATCCAGTCTGATTATAAACTATTTTGAATAAAAATGCAAGCATATTATATATTTTTTAAAAAACATTGACAACAGCAACAAATCCCACTATAATGATAGCAATATAATGCGCTATTTGCAAAGGAGAAAACACCATGAGATTACGACCATACAA
>ONYN01000047.1 GCA_900322085.1 uncultured Eubacteriales bacterium
CCGGTGTGGTGGAATTGGCAGACACACGGGACTTAAAATCCCGTGATGGCAACATCGTACCGGTTCAAGCCCGGTCACCGGCACCAAGAGCGCACGCTTTGCGACGCAAAGCAGCTTAAAGAATAGTGAATGGTGAATAACTGCCGATCAACGGCAGCGTGAATAGTGAATAGTTTGTTTTATTCATTGTTCACTTTTCATTGTTTACTATTCTTTTTTCATAATCGTCCGAAAGGAATATTTGAAAAAACATGAAAAAAATGATTTTTATGCTGCTCAAATACGGAATGAGATTCATTTATTTCTTTATGAAAATCTTTATTCCTGTCAGGGATAAGGCCGTGTTCCTCAGCCGGCAGTCAGATACGCCCTCGGAAAACTTTCTCTTGCTTCAGCAGGAGCTTGAAAAATCCGCTCCGGGCATCAGGTGCGAGTTCTATTGCCGTCTGGGATTGAAAAGCCAGATGGGACCTTCCTACGCGCTGCTCATGCTCAGGCAGATGAAGGCGCTGGCCGGGGCAAAGTATTGCATCACCGAAAGCTATTGCATTCCCATCAGCATTTTGCAGCACAAAAAAGAGCTGCGCATCGTACAGATATGGCATTCGCTTGTCGCTATAAAACAGTTCGGCTGGCAGACGGTGGATATGCCGGAGGGCAGTCCTTCCGACATCGCCCGCGTCATGCAGATGCACAACGGATACGATTTTGTCACAGTGGGCAGCGAATACATGCGCCGTTTTTTTGCCGAGGCAATGAACACACCCATTGAAAAGGTGCTGCCGCTGGGTTCCCCCATAGCTGACAGGCTACTGAATTCCGCCAACCAATACGGCGAGCTTCGCGAGCAGTTTTTTGACACATACCCAGAGACAAAAGGCAAAAAAATCGCAGTCTATCTGCCCACCATGCGCCGCGATTATCCGATTGACTGCGGCGGAATGATAGATGGCTTTGACTACGATCAATTCGCGCTTATCGTCAAGCTGCATCCGCTTGACAACAAAACCGAGATAAATGACGAAAGGGCAATACGCGATAACAAATTCACCACCGAGCAGGCCATCATCATGGCGGACGCGGTGATATCCGATTACTCCGGCACGGCTGCCGAAGCGGCTTTGCTTGGCAAACCGGTTTATTTCTTTGTACCTGACACCGAACAGTATTCACGCGAATGTGGCATCAACATCAATCCCCTTGAGGTCTTTCCGGATGTGTCATTTGACAATCCTCAGGACCTGATTGACGCCGTGTGCGGGGAAAAAGCAGGGCAGAGAGAAATATCGCTCGTGCGGGAATTGCTTTGCGGCGGCTGTGACGGTCACTCCGCTGAAAAGATCGTGAAGCTGACTCTGTCGGACATTTCAGAATGACGGTCATAACAAACGGTTGCAGTTCTCCATCAGCCATTTGGCGACTCCGTCGTCATCGTTGGATTCTATCACGTCATCGGCCACCTTTTTGAGCTGTTCGACAGCGTTTTCAACGGCATAACATTCGTCCGACACTTCAAAAAGAGGCACGTCATTGATCGAATCGCCAAATGAGATAATCCTCTCCATTCCGGTCAGCTTCTTGATGGTGTCCAGCGCGTGCGCCTTGCTCACGCGGTAGTCCATCATCTCCAGCCAGTACTCCGGTCGGTAGATTTCACGCTGAAGCACGCAATTAAGCGAACCGTCGGCTTTCAGACTGTCGCACGCGGGCGCAAGAAGCTCCTGCGTGTCCTCGATGCAGGTGACATAGAATATTTCCCCGCAGAAGAGGTCGTCAAAGCTGTCGACCGGAAGCATGCGTCCGTCCTCCTTGCGGGAGTTGAGATAATGCATCATTCCCGCGCTTTCCGTTCCGCGCTGCCAAAGAACCTTTTCCTCTCCGTCGAGGTAGGTATAGACGAGTGGACTCACGCCGAATCGCTCCAAGTTTTCCTTGATAAGTTCCACCTGTATCCCGTCAAGCCCCTGTATCTCGATGATCTCCCCTGTGGAAGGACTTTTGATGCAGGCACCGTTGTAGGTGATAACCGGCAAATTAAGTGCAAGCTCCCCCGTAAGCTTCATGGCGGAATTGAGCGAACGGGCTGTGGCATAGGTAAAATTCACTCCCCTTCTGATGAGGGAGTTCAGGGCAGCAACGGTGAATTCGGACATGCGGACGCTGGAATTGAGCAGCGTGCCGTCAAGATCTGAAATAACCATCGTTTTCAAAATAAATCACTCCAAGGACTGTTTAATAATTATGAAACTCGGAAACACCGAAATTGTCGGCAAGGCGGTGCTTGCGCCTATGGCGGGCGTCACCGACCGTGCCTTCCGCGAACTGTGCATGGGATATGGCGCGGCGTATTGCGTCAGCGAGATGGTCAGCGCCAAAGGGCTGGTAATGAGCGACCGCAAGACCGCCGAACTGCTTGCCATATCCGAAAGTGAGCGTCCCATGGCAATACAACTCTTCGGCTATGAGCCTGAAACAATGGCTATGGCCGCCAGAATCGCCACGGAATATTCATCTCCCGCCGCAATCGACATTAACATGGGATGCCCTGCTCCGAAAATCGCCAACAATCACAGCGGCAGCGCACTGATGAGAGATCCGGCACTCTGCGGCAGGATCGTAGACGCCGTAGCCAATGCCGTGAGCATTCCGGTAACGGTCAAGCTGCGCAAGGGCTGGGACAGTTCCAGCGTCAACGCCGTGGAAGTCGCAAAGATCTGCGAATCGGCTGGCGCGCAGATGATCGCGGTTCACGGGCGGACCCGCGAACAGATGTATGCGCCTCCTGCCGACTGGGAAATCATAGCGGCTGTCAAAAACGCCGTTTCAGTGCCGGTAATAGGCAACGGCGACATCTATTCGTCAAAGGATGCCATGATGATGCTGGAAAAAACAGGCTGCGATCTTGTCATGGTGGGCAGAGGCTCGCTCGGAAACCCGTGGATTTTCCGCGAGATCAAC
>ONYN01000035.1 GCA_900322085.1 uncultured Eubacteriales bacterium
GCAAAACGCGCTTGGATTTAAAATGGGGTTGGGCGAATACCAATAAAGCAGATTGTCAGGATTTGCCTTGCTCCGAGTGGAGAAAAAACTCCGAATAAAAATTGACCAACTCCCCCATTTACGCTGCTTTTCAAATTCTACAATCACCTTGGATGATATAACAAAAAAGGAGGCAGAAGGAAACATGCTGATTTCAACGGTTGTTCCCTGCTACAACGAGGAAAAGGTGATCGGGCTTACCTATGAGGAGCTTTCTTCGGAGCTTCGCGGGATTACCGACGATTATGAGATTATATTTGTAGACGACGGCAGCCGGGACGCAACGCTTGCACTGCTCAAAGGCTTTGCCTCCTGCGACCGGCATGTGAAATATATTTCATTCAGCCGCAATTTCGGCAAGGAATCGGCAATGCTTGCCGGGCTCAGATATTCCTCCGGCGACTTCACCGTGATCATGGACGCGGATTTGCAGCACCCGCCGGAGCTGATCGGAAAAATGCTGGAATATGGCAGGCAGGGCTTCGATCAGGTGATAGCGCAGCGCGACCGCGAAGGTGACAAAAAGACAGGAGCCTTCTTTGCAAGGGCGTATTACAGGCTGGTGGACAGGTTGACCGACGTCAAATTGACCGACGGAATAGGCGACTTCCGCATGCTCAGCCGCAAGGCGCTTGACGCGCTGCTCACCATGAACGAATACAACCGCTTCTCAAAGGGGCTGTTTTCGTGGATCGGTTTTAAAGAGAAGATCATTAGTTACCGCAACCGCAGCCGCGCGGCGGGCAGCAGCAAATGGAGTTTCGGCTCGCTGATTCACTACGGCGTGGACGGCGTGCTTTCCTTCAATAACAAGCCGCTGCGATTCTGCTTTTTCATCGGGGCGGCGGCCATCATCATCAGCCTGATTTATCTGATCAGCCTGTTTGTCAGTATCGTGTTCAAGGGTATTGATCTGCCCGGCTACTTCACCACCATTTTCACCATATGCCTCTTTGGCGGCGTGCAGCTGATTTCCATAGGCATTATCGGCGAGTATGTGGGCAGGATCTACTACGAGGTCAAGCGCCGTCCGCATTATCTGGTGGATGAGACGAATTTTGAAAAAGGCGCGGAACAAAAATAATAACGGAAATTTACGGTTTAAAGAAAATCCCTGTATGGCCATCAGTCGTCATACAGGGATTTTTTTGCAGTGTGCTGTATTTTTTTGATCAGTCGGTCAATCATCTAAGCGAGGCCGTTGTCCTTGCAGTACTGGATGTTTTTGAGGTGCTGCTCGTAGGTTTCGGCGTAGTAGTGGTTGCCGTTTTTGTCGTTGAAAAAGAAGTAGGCCTTACAGGTGGTGTCGGGATAGACCGCCGCTTTGACGGAACTGGCGGAGGGACTGCATATCGGTCCCTTGGGCAGTCCGGTAATGTCGTAGGTGTCGTATTCGCTGCGGAATCCCTCCGGCGCGTCGGTGACGACATAGGGGTAATAATGCGTCGCGTCGGACTGCAGTTTGCCACCGGTGCCGCTAACAGACGGATGCTCCATGCGGTTCCAGAACACAGCCGCGATCTTGTCGCGTTCGGTGTCGTCAGGCGATTCTCGTTCGATGATGGAGGCGAGAATGACCGCTTTGTCAAAGCTCATTTCGATATTGGAAAAACCCTCGCCGTTGGTGTTGGCGTAGGTGACGACCTCCCCGGGCAGCTTGACGGCAAAATTATTCAGAAAGCGCTTGATGACGGATTTCGGATTTTCTCCGACATAGAATGTATAGGTGTCGGGGTAGAGATAGCCCTCGAGCGGGTATTCTCTCTGCTGCAATATGTCGTTGGAGGGCAGAAAGGAATATTCCTCCGTGAAGTCGGTGACTCTCATTTCGCTGTAAAAGGCCTCGGCGGCGCAGACTCCGTTGCTTTCCAGCAGCTCGCCGTACTGACGCACCGTGCGTCCCTCGGGAAATGTGACATTGACGGTATTCGCCTCAGCCGACGCCTGACGCGCGCTGCGTTCGTCCATCTTCTCCTTGACCATAAAGACGCAGTAGATCCCGCTGCAAAGCAGCAGCGCGACAATCAGCATTGCCGCCAGAAATTTGAAGCCCGCGTATTCGTCCTGCTTTTTGTTGTCTGACGGTGAGGTCTTATCCGAAGCTTGTCCTGTTTCGCGCCTTGCATTGACTCTTGCTCCGGATGTTGATACGGAACTGTTATTTTGTCTTTGCTTCGGTCTTTGCTCCATAATGATCGCTCCTTTTTGATTTTTTTAATCCTTCCATTTTTACTCTGCAATCGGGAGATTCGCTGCTTCTATTATACAAAACAGCGTACAATAAGTCAAATAAAAAAATTCCCCACCCACCAAGTTGCGACAATTCTCACACATATACAGGTCTACAATAATCGTTGCGCTCTCACACATCAATGTGAACAGGCGCTCAAAGGAGGAAGTTTAAAATGAACGTACAGCAAACAGCGGCGGCTCCGGTTGACCGGTCTGAGGAAAGCATTCTGCCGCTGGTAAAGAAATTCGCACCCGGACTCACCGCGGCGGTCATCAGCGCATTGATGAACCGCGCCCCTCTGCCGGGCGGATACTTCCCTCTCGGAGCGGCGTTTATGGCGGCGGTTCCCGGGAATTACGCCGCTGCCGCGGCGGTGGGCGGCGTTGTCAGCTGCCTGACCGACGGCGGGATGCTGGCTTCGATGGAGGGACTCAGGCACGTGGCTTCTCTGCTGGCGGTAGGCGGCATACGCTGGGCATTGGGCGAAATCCGGCCTGTCAACCGTGCGAAATTTTACCCCTTCTTTGCGGCGCTTGCGGGAGTGCTGATGACCAATACCGTTATCAACGGCACCACAGGCTCGGTGATTTCCTACGCAACGATTTATTTCGTGATCGAGGGAGTGATGGCAGGGCTTGCCGCGATGTTCTTTTCGGGGGCATGCCGCGCCGCCGAGAGATTCGGCAGCGGTGAAAGACTCAGCCGCATGGCTTCGGTCTCGCTGATCATGACCCTTTGTGCGGCGGCCATTCCGCTCTGCCGTATCAGACTGCTGGGCGTTTCTCCGGGACTTATTGCACTGCATGCCGTGGTGCTTTCGGTCGCCTGCGCGAGGCGGGAGATCGGCGGGGCGATATCTGGAATTTCCGCCGGATGCGTGACTTCCATCGCACGTTACAGCATGACGCAGGGCGCGGTCATTCCCATCGCCGCGCTGCTTGCGGGCTATGCCGCTTTTTACGGAAGGATATTTGCGGCTTCGGCTTATATCGCCTGCTGTCTGGCGGGGTGTCTGATGTCGGGGAGTGTGAGTATTCTTTTTGCTGTCGAGGCTGCTGCCGGCGGGGTGATAAGCTGCCTCATTCCTCCGCAATTTGCCGAGAGAGCGCTGGCAGCGGCGGGCTTCGGCGGGCGGGGAGTCAGCTGCGGCCGGGAGGACAGTTCCGCCGCCGAACGTCTGGGCGAGGCTTCGGAGGCGATAGGAGGCATTTGCTCGGTGCTGGGGAAGGTATCCAACGGGCTGGAAAAGCGCAGTCTGCCGGACGATGATTCCATCTACAGCAGGGCAGTGAGCGAGGTGTGCGGCAAATGCGCACTTTGTGGAATGTGCTGGGGTGATGGATCGGTAGATTCTGGCGACAGGATAAGAAGGATTGCGGGAAAACTGAAAAAAGGAAGATCGGTGAGTGGGGGAGAGATTTCCGCCGCGCTGGGTAAAAAGTGCATACGTGAGGATGAGCTGGCGGGAGCGATCAACAGAGGGTACGGTTATTATCTCGCCTCCCGCAGCGCGCACAGCCGCATTTCAAGCATTCGCTCAGTTCTCAACGGACAGCTTGAAGGAATCGGAATGATGCTCGGCAAACTGAGCAATGAGCTTGGCACGGAATTCATTGACGACGAGTATTCATCCAAGGCGATTCTGGAGCATCTTACCGCCTGCGGATATGAAGCTGCGCACTGTGGGTGCAGCATTGACGGCAGCGGCAGGAGAAGAGTCACACTGTCGGTCAGGAGCCGCGATGATGAATCCGACGCCGGTGACATTGCCGCTTGTGTCGGTGAATGTTTAGGCTGCGAATTCGAGGTGGAACATGTCGAAAACGCAATTGACATGCTCGAAATCAATCTCGTCCAGAGCAGGAAGTATTCGCTGGTATGTGCCGGAGCGCAGCATTGCCGCAGCGGTGAGAGTTTGTGCGGTGATTCATACGAATTCTTTGAGGACGGACGCAGCCGCGGCTATATGCTGCTCAGCGACGGCATGGGCAGCGGCGGAAGGGCGGCTGTGGAGGGTGCATTGACCTGCGAGCTTTTCAAAAGGCTGCTCGGAGGCGGATTTGATTTTGACAGCGCCGTCAGGATTGTCAATTCGGCGCTGATGATCAAATCTGAGGACGAAATGCTCTCCACCGCGGACTGTCTTGGAGTGGATCTGTGCAGCGGAAGGTCAGTTATCAGCAAGGCGGGAGCGGCGCAGTCCTATCATGTCAGGGACGGATTTGTAACCCGCGTCGATCTGCCGTCTCTGCCGCTCGGAATCATGTGCGAGACCGACACGGCACATTATTCATTTACCGCCGAAGAGGGAGATATGATAGTGATGATTTCCGACGGAGTGCCGACTGATGACAGCCCTTGGTTTGAGGATTTGCTCAGGAAATATGACGGACGGCCTGCCGGAGATTTTGCCGGATATCTGCTGCGGGAGGCGGTCAGCCGCAGAACTGCGGGGGAGGATGACGATATTACCGTTACGATAGGAACGATTATAAGAAAATAGATTTGTATGAAAAATGGCCCGATACAGCATATTGCTATGCTTGGCATCGGGCCATTTTTTGTTGATTTGTGCTCTTTTATATGTTTTCAATGTTCTTCGCACTTAACCGGAACAGGACGAAAAAAATCAGCGGATGGCATTGAGCTTGCGCCCGGAGAATTTTACATTGAACATTCTGCCGCTGAGATTAATCTTGAATCGCTCGTATCGCTCGGAATATCCGGAATTCACCTGCTCGATGGAAAGACAGCCGTGTCTGCTGACGAATCGGTAGACATTGTATTCTCCGTCGCGGTAGGCGAAGTCCTCACCGTTGTCCTGATAGTGGAAATATTCTCCGTCGCCGCCGTAAACTACCAGCTCCAGACAATCCACCTTCTTTTTGCCGACATAATTCATCACAGGCCACATGGGAAGCACCGCACCTTCGCGCACATAAATCGGGCAGGTGTCCAGCGGAGCTTCACGCAGTATGCGGTTGCCTCCCGGGAAGCGCTGGCCTGTGTGGAAGTCGTACCAGTTGCAGCCCTTGGGAAGATATACATCGCGGCTTACCCTGCCCTGATCGAGTATCGGAGCCACCATCAGCCATTGTCCTACCATGAACTGATCGTTAATCTCAAGTACATTGCCGTCATTTTCAAAATCCAGCACCAACGGGCGGAATACGGGAAGTCCGGACTTTTCGGTTTCGTGGAAGCAGTCGTAAAGGTACGGGATGAGTCTGTAGCGCAGACGAATATATTTGCGGCATATGTCGAGCGTCTTTTTGTCATAAGCCCAGGGCTCCTGATGTCGTGTCCCCTTTGCCGCGTGATTGCGGAACAGGGGCGTAAAGCAGCCGACCTGCGTCCAGCGGCAGAGTAATTCGGCGGTGCAGTCCGACCCGAAGCCTCCCACGTCTGTGCCGATGAATGCCATTCCGCTCAGTCCGAGGCTGCAAAGCTGCGCGATGGAATACCTCAGATGTGACCAGTGGCTCTGATTGTCGCCCGTCCAGCCGGTTGTGTATTTTTGCGCGCCGCTGTAGCAGGCTCTTGTGATGACAAACGGACGCTTGCCGGTGTGACGCCTGATGCCTTCGTAAGTTGCCTTGCACATCAGCGAACCGTAGACGTTGTGCATTTCGGAATGAGTGGTCTTGCGTTCCTCATCGCAGAAAACCACGTCTCCGGGAATCTCTCCGCGAAAACTGGCCGGTTCGTTCATATCGTTCCAGATGCCGGCGACGCCGTCGTCGGTCATCATTTGCTGCTTGTCAGCCCACCAGTTACGCACCGCGCGTCTGCCGAAGTCGGGAAATACCGAATCCCCCGGCCAGACGACATTCTCATACACCGAGCCGTCGGCAGAGTGAACAAGGAAGTCATTTGCAATGCCCTCGTCATAGACGGAATAACCCTTTTGCTTTTTGACGCTGGGGTCAATGATTGTTACAACTTTGAAGCCGTTTGCTTTGAGTTTCTGAATCATTTCGCGGTGTTCGGGGTACTGCTTTTCACCCCAGGTGAACACCTTGAAATCGTCCATGTAGTCGATGTCGCAGTACAGCACATCGCAGGGAATGTCATTTTCTCTCATGCCCTTCGCAACCGAGATAAGCTCGTCCCGGTTCTCATAGGACCAGCGGCACTGGTGGTAGCCCAACGTCCAGAGCTGTGGCAGCGGCGTAGTTCCGGTGAGATAGGTGTACCCGCTGACCACCGACTTGATGGAATCGCCGGAAATGAGGTAATAATCAAGATTTCCGTCATCGGCGGAGAAGGAATAATAGCCGCTGTTTTCCTTGCCCAGATTGAACTGGGTGCGGTTATGATTGTCAAAGAATATGCCGTAATCCACCTTTTCACGGTGAACGATCATAAACGGAATGGACTTATAGAGACTGCGCATTGATTCGTAGTGGGGGTCGGGAATGTCGCTGTTCCACATTTCAAATTCGTAGCCTTTTTTGTTGAGAAAGCTGTATTTGTCACCCAGACCGTAGAAGTATTCGTCGCCCTCCATGCATTTGAGCACTTCGATCTTGTGATGAGCAATGCCGTCCGACATGGCGTGACCCTCCATGCGTGCCTGCTCGATGGCCTCCTGAGAGATGATTGCGGCGCCTTGAGCTTCACGCACGCCCTTGTAGTCGCGGCATATGACAGTGCCGTCAGACTTGAGAAATTTGAGAAGAAAATTGTCATAGACATATACCGCCAGCTTTGAGGTAGAGATAATGATGTAGCTTCCCACCATGTTGGCGATGACGTTGACATTTTTTGACTTGTCGCCCTCGATAGCGAAGGAATGGTTGCATTCCGGTTGAAACGGGCAGAATACGTTTATGATATCCTCGGTAACCGCGGTGATGTAGCATGCAGCGTTTTCAAAGATGATCTCAACGCGACTGCCTTCGGTGTTGAAGGATTTAATTTTGCCGTAATCCATATATGAATCAGCCTCCGTATGTGTTAATTGATCGGGAATCTCCCTGTTGAATACCATTATATCAGAATCTTTGACAAATATCAAGGACAACACTCGGAGGACAGATAATTAATTTGTGCAGGAATCGCTTTTTGCGGAAGAAATCAACAGCTCTTTGAACTATAATCTTGACAAATAATTTATAACTTTTATATGATATTAACAATATTTATTCTTTTTGTTTTTTGTACTTGACAATCGCAAATAATTGTAATATAATACTCTAGCAACAGGCAAAAGACAAATATCGCGGGATGGAGCAGTTAGGTAGCTCGTCGGGCTCATAACCCGAAGGTCGTTGGTTCAAATCCAGCTCCCGCAACCA